>JAUZRX010000004.1 GCA_030949985.1 Acidobacteriota bacterium | reverse complement strand
GTTCTTGCGGCGACGGCCTTCGCCGGCTTCGACGGTAACGGAGATCTCGACGTCCGCCTCGAGGCCCGGGAGGGCAAGACCTGGGTCGTCTGGGAGGACTCGGCAGCCCACCTGGCATGGTGCGAGCTGCTCCCCGGCGGGACCTGGTCGGCCCCGGCTTTCGAGCCAGTATCGGGTCCGGAGGACGAGGAGGCGGCCCGCCTGAGAATCAAGTTCCAGATCCTCCGCTGATTCCGGCGGCGAGCCTGGGTGGCGACCAGCCAGTCCCCCCTCCAGGCGCGTCCGTCCGCCGGGGGATTCGCTGGGCCCACCGCCGGCCCCTGCGCGAGTGGGGGGCACGAATCCCCCGGAAACGCCGCAGGTCGCGCCGCCCGGACCAGGGCCTCGGCCGCAACGCCTCCCACCGCAACGTGCATCCCCACCCGTGCAGACTACCGGCCCCGCCAGGCGTCGCGGGGCGGGCCCGCCGGGGTGCTGCGCTCACGCGAAAAGGGCGGCCGGGCATCGCCCCGCCGCCCCGGTGACCCGCCCGGTCTGCGGGCCGTCGATCAATACATCGCCAGGTAACGATCCACTTCCCAGGGGTGGACGATGGTGATGTACTCCTGCCAGTCCTGCAGCTTGCCCGCGATGAAGTGCTCGGCCACGTGGTCGCCCAGGGCCTCGAGCATCGCCTTGTCCTTCTGCAGGGCCCGGGTGGCCTCGTAGAGGTCGCCGGGCAGGGCGTCGATCTTCAGCCGTCGTTTTTCCCGCTCGCTCATGCGGAAGATGTCCTTGTTCACCGGCGGGCCGGGATCGATCTGGTTTTCGATGCCGTTGAGTCCGGCTTGGAGCATCACGGCGAAGGCCAGGTAGGGGTTGCAGGAGGGGTCGGGCATGCGCACCTCGACACGCGTGCCGGCGCCCCGGCGGGCGGGCACCCTGGCCAGGGGACTGCGGTTCTTCTCGGACCAGGTGATGTTGGTCGGCGCTTCGTAGCCCGGCACCAGGCGCTTGTAGGAATTGACCGTGGGGTTGGTCACCGCGGTAAAGCCCTTGGCGTGGGCCAGCAGGCCGCCGATGTAGTGCAGCGCGGCCTTGGACAGGCCCCACTCGGCCTGGGGGTCGTCGAAGGCGTTGGAGGAGTCCGAGAGGTGGAACAGGGACTGGTGGCAGTGCATCCCCGAGCCGTTGACTCCATACAGGGGCTTGGGCATGAAGGTAGCGTGCAGGTCGTGCTGCACCGCGATCTTGCGCACCACGTGGCGGAAGACCATCAGGTTGTCGGCGGTCTTCATCGCCTCGGCGTACTTGAAGTCGATCTCGTGCTGGCCGGGGGCCACCTCGTGGTGGGCCGCCTCCACCTCGAAGCCCATCTTCTCGAGCACGTTGACGATCTGTCGCCGGGCCGATTCACCGCGGTCCACCGGCGCGAGGTCGAAGTAGCCGCCGTGGTCGTGGGTCTCGGTGGTCGGCGTGCCGTCCGCCGCCCTGTGGAAGAGGAAGAACTCCGCCTCGGGTCCGAACATCGCCCGGTAGCCCATCTTCTCGGCTCGGGCGATGGCCCGGCGCAGCACGAAACGCGGATCCCCCTCGAAGGGCTGCCCGTCGGGCATGGCGACGTCGCAGATCAGCATCGCCCGGCGGTTCGGGTCGCCCGGATCGGCCGGAAAGACCCGCAGCGACTGGAAGTCGGGCCGCAGGAGCATGTCCGATTCCTGGATGCGGACGAAGCCCTCGATGGACGAACCGTCGAACATGATCTCGCCCGCCAGCGCCTTGTCGAATTGACTGTCAGGCACCTCGACGTTCTTGATCACACCGTGGATATCAGAGAAAACAAGGCGAAGGAATCGGACGCCTTCGTCCTTCAGGATGGCGCGGACTTCCGCTTCGCTCCTGGCCATGGGGCCTCCTTTCGAAAACAGCAGTCGCGGCAAGGTATAGGCCTCCACGAAGTTCTGTCAAGTCATGGTGACAATAAAAAACTGACAAAATGTCCATATGGCTCGTGATTCGAGGGTTGCGGGGGATATTTTTGTGCAAAGTGTTTCCGAAAATTGCGTCATTTCGCCGAATTTCAAGGTCGAAAAGTGACGTCCTGCCCTCCTCCGGACGAGGCCGGTTCCTACCGCTCTTCGTCGGAAGGCGGTGGGGGGAGTATGCTCCCGCCGGTCGAGCCGCCCCGGTGCCCGTCGGCGGTGGGCGGCGCCTCGTGGTGGAAGGGAAAATGCGCTCATCTCTCGTCCTGGTGGTCGTCCTGGGTCTGCTCGCCGGTTGCGCCGGCCCGGTTTCCCGAAGCAGCGCCGAGCGCGTGGTATTCACCGGCCCTCGCTTCTGGACCGGGGATGCCGATCACCCCTGGGCCGATGCCCTGGTCGCGGAGGAGGGAAAAATCGTCGCCCTGCTCAGCCGCCGGGAAGTGGGCCGGGAAGTGGCCGGGGGCGGCACCGTGCGCCAGCTTTCCGGCGCTTTCGCGACCAGCGCCTTGGCCGATGCCCACGCTCATATCCTCGGCTACGGCCAGACCTTCGAGCGGGTCGACCTGGTTGGTGCCGGCAGCCTCGAGGAGGTGCTCGAGCGGGTGCGCGCCTTTGCCGAGAGCCACCCGGGCCGGGGCTGGATTCTCGGTCGAGGGTGGGATCAGAACGACTGGCGGCGGCGCGGGTGGCCCGATGCCGACCGCCTCGAGCAGGTCATACCCGACCGTCCCTGCGCGCTGACGCGGATCGACGGCCACGCCCTGTGGGTCAACCGGACCGCGCTGGCGATGGCCGGCCTCGATGCGGATACCGTGGATCCGCCGGGAGGCGCGATTCACCGGGATCCATCCGGCCGACCGACCGGAATTCTGATCGACAGCGCCATCCCGCTCGTCGAGCGCGAGATCCCGCCCCTCGACCCGGACGCACGCCTGAGGGCGCTGGAAACGGCAGCCAGGCACCTGGTGGCCGCCGGACTCGCCACGGTGCACGACATGGGTGTCGACGAGCCGACCTGGCAGGCGATGGTGCGGTTGGCCGGGGAGGGCCGCTTTCCCCTGCGGGTCTTCGCCTACGCCCAGGCCGGCGGCCGACTCCACCGGCGACTCGTCGAAGACGGTCCCATCACCGAAGGCCGGCTGCACCTGGTGGGCGTGAAGTTTTACGCGGACGGCGCCCTCGGTTCCCGCGGGGCGCGGCTGGCGGCACCCTACAGCGACCAGGGCAACACCCGGGGGCTGTGGGTGACCGATCCCGCCGCCCTGCGCGCAGGAATCGACGAGGCGCTGCGAGCGGGGCTCCAGCCCGCCGTCCACGCCATCGGCGACGAGGCCAATCGCGTGGTGATCGATCTGTTCATCGAGGCCCTCGCCGCGCTGGGCCGCCGGCCGACGCTGCCTCCGCGGCTCGAACACGCCCAGATCGTCGATCCGGCGGACATTCGCCGGGCCGCCGAGGCGGGCATCGTCATTTCCATGCAGCCGACCCACGCCACTTCCGACATGCCCTGGGTCGAGCAGCGTCTCGGCCCGGAGCGTCTGGCCGGCGCCTACGCCTGGAAGAGGTTTCTGGATGCGGGGGCGCGGCTGGCCTTCGGCTCGGATTTTCCGGTGGAGTCCATCGACCCCCGGCGTGGTCTCTACGCCGCGGTGACCCGCCAGGACGCCCTGGGCCGCCCGCCGGGGGGCTGGCTGCCCGATCAGCGGCTCGAGCTTTCCACGGCCCTGGCGGCCATGACCTCCGGGGCGGCCGCGGCGGTGGGACGGGAAAAAGTTCTCGGCCGGCTGGTGGTGGGGGCCTCCTGTGACCTGACTGTGCTGGAACGCGACCCCTTCCGCGAGCCTCCCCGTGCGCTGCTGGACAACGGGGTGACGGCCACGGTCATCGAGGGACACGTGTTCTCGCCGGTGATCGCCCGGGCGCAGACCCCATGAAGGGCTCGCGCCCGGTCCGCCGCCGGGGCGTTCTGCCGACCCTGCTCGCGGCAGCGCCGGATCCGCCGTGCGAGCGTTGCGCGGCCCTGTGCTGCCGCTACTTCGCCCTCGAGCTGGATCCCCCCGAGGACGAAGATGACTTCGACGACCTGCGCTGGTACTTGCTGCACAAGCGGAGCTGGATCTGGGTCGATGACGGCGAGTGGTACCTGCAGGTGGACGAGGAGTGCCGCTTCCTCGAGAAGGACGGCCGCTGCGGAATCTACGACCGTCGCCCCCGCATCTGCCGCGAGTACGGCGCGGACCCCACCGACGACCCGCGATGCGACTATTTCAGTGAGTCAGAAGAGCACGATATGGAGTTTCGTCATCCCGGGGAGCTGGAAACCTACGCTCGCCGCTTTCTCGCCCGTCGTCGGGCGGAGCGCCGCCGGCGTTCGGCTGCGGCCAGGAAGGGCTGGCAGCGGAGAAAGGCGAGGCTACAGAAGCGGGATCCACGCTCTTGACAGGCGAGGAGGGGGGAGGCTCCCGATATCATGGAGGCCACAGGAAGACGAGGGTGACGAAGTTCCGGCTTTCGATCACAGTGTTCTTCCTTGCGATGCTTGCGACGACTGGAATTCCAGTTCGTGCGGCGAGTTCCCATGTCCAGGCTGGTGGCGAGACCTACACCGTCCACACCGGCACCGATGCTGGCTCCTGCATTGTCTACGTCACCGGCGCGGGCCCGGACGTGGAGTGTAGCGACGGCGCGGGCAACGTGGCTCGCGTCCATTCTCGGACTGGGTACGCGGCGACCACCGGCCTGGGACTCTGCGCCAAGGGCGTATGGCCTGTCTCCGAAAATGCCTCCTCGCAGCTCAACTGCGACGAGGATTCCTATAACGTCTCGACCGGAACCGACGATGGGCATTGCACTCGCGGCACGGTCGGGCCCAGCGTGTCAGGCAACGATTCGAAGAGCGGATCGTCTGCCCATGCGGATTGCGGGCCCGGGTGCGGAGACACCTCTGGTTCGGGATGCTGCTGCAAGGCCGGTCCCGGTTGCGGTGCCGGAAAGAACTGCGCCGGTCGGTGCTCTTCCTGGCGCTGGCTCGCCTTCAGGTGCGGGCCAGCCGCCACTGGTGGATGAACGACTCCAGGCGCCGCCGGTCCTCCGGGTTGTAGCGTTCGAACTCGATGCCCAGCCCCGGTGCAGCGGAGGGATCGGTCTGCCCCGGGGGCACCTGGCGGGCGACCCGGCCCACCATGCGCATGGTCTCCGGCATGCCGGGCAGGCGGAAGGCAATCCCCAGGCGCATGCCGATGGGCAGCATCTCGTGGGTCTCGACGAAGACGCCGGAGTTGGACAGATCCCGGCTCTGGCCGATCAGGTGCCCCTCGGGTCCGTCGAAGTAGATCGGCGTCTGCACCGGCACCCGCGGACGGCGCACGTAGCACCAGACCCGGTTGCGACCCAGGCGGTGGGCCTCCTGCAAGGCCTCGTCGGCCCGGCGCGCCAGCTCGGAGGGGGTCTCGCCGTCGGCGGGGTAGCAGGCCACCCCGATGCTCACCGTCACCTTCAACTCGCCGGCTCCGCCGGGCTTGGAGAAGGCAAAGCGGTCGATGGTCTGACGGATCCTGCCGCCCACGTGCCGTGCGTCACCGCGCCCAGTGCCCTCGAGGATCACACCGAAGCAGTCGTCCCGCAGACGGGCGATGAAATCCTCCTGCCGCAGGCTGGCCCGGAGGATGCCGGCCACCCGCCGCAGCACTTCGTCCGAGCGTTCGGAGCCGAAGCGATCGGTCAAGCTGGAAAAGTGATCGATGTTGATCATCAGTGCGGCCAGGGGGCGGCCGGTCCGCTGGGCTTTGTCGAAGCTCTCGCGCAACCGGCCGGCGAAGCCACCCCGCCCGGGAAGCTGGGTCAGGGCATCGACGCTCTGGCCCCGTGTCTGCTCCGGCGCCTGTCCCATGCGGGCGACCACCCGCTGGATCTCCACGGAAATCCGGCGTCCCTGCTGGCCGAGGGGGGTGACCAGGGCGTCGACCTCGAGTGGTACGCCGTCCTTGCGCACGAGGTGGAGGGTCGTCCGGCAGGTGCGCTGGGTCTTGGGGAGTTGGCCGCTGAACAGGGGGCGGGGCTGGAAGGAGCGCAGGCCGCTGCCGTCCGGGCGCTGGTAGATGCCCAGGTCCTTGTGCTGGCCGACCACCTCGAAGGCGGCCCAGCCGGTGAGCTTCTCCATCGCCCGGTCGAAGGCCAGGATGTGGCCCAGGTTGTCGACGATGAAGCTGGCCCCCGTCGGCGAGAGAGCACCCGGCGGCGGGACGGTGGCCAGGGGGATGGTCCCCGCCGCGCCGCGTCTTTCGCCGGCTCGCGGCTGCAGGTTGCTCTCCGGTCCGGGTTGCCTCTCCTCGCGATTCCACCACATGGTGCGCTCCTCCGGTCGGGGCGAAGGCGTGTCCGCGGTGATCCGGCCTTGCGTCCCGCTTACAGGCTTAATCTGTGGCCCGAAGCGGGTTGGGGGTAGTCCCGGGGCTATTTTTTTTCGTCACCGTCCGGATCGGCCCGGGGAGCGAGGGATGCCCGTTCCTCGGCGGTGGCCGGCCGCCAGAGACCGCCGCGGCGGCGTCGCTCGATGGTCGCCGGCGGGTAGCGGACCGAGGTGACCAGCCGTCCCCCGGCGCCGAAGACATGGCAGCGGCCCCGCTCGCCGAGCACCACCAGGGTCTTGCGGCGGATGTCGTAGAGCAGGTCGTCCTCCCCCGCCCGGGCCAGGTCGAGCAGGGCCATGCGGGTCGGCCGGCCGCCTTCCGAATGGCGGCGTTCGGCGTGCCGGGTGCGCCGGCCGTGGGCCCGCTGGCCCCGTTCGAGGCGTCGGGCCAGCCCCCGGAGGATGCTCTCGACGCGTCGGGCCGGGGCCGAGGAGAGGCCGGCCAGGGCCGAGTGGGCCCAGCGCACCGCGGCCGACCAGGGGATCGCCGGCATCCGGTCGTGGAGGTGGGCCAGGGGTTCACCGTCGGGGCCGAGACCGAGCACGTTGAGACCGAAGCGTCGGGGGGAGCGGCGGGGACGGGTGGAGACGGCCTGGAAACTCAACGCCAGAGCCCGGGGACGTCCGGTGGGATCCGGCAGCCGGTACCAGCCGGCCACCACCTGGCCGTGGATGCGGTAGCCCGCTTTCTGCTCCTTGAAGACGGGAAGCAGCCGCGCGGTCAGTTCCTGCTCGGTCATCTGGTGGGTGACCACCGCCCGTCCTTCGTCGAAGAGTTCGCCGACCCGGGGATCGTGGCGGGCGAGCAGCAGTTCTCCCAGGTCGAGAAACTCGGGGGTGCCCGAGGGGGAGTAGCCGGCGAAGACCTGGCGGCTGGAGGTGGGTCTGCCGTGCCCGCACCCGGTGCTGGAGCACCGCAGGCAGAGGACGCTGCCCGGCTGAAAGGCCGCACGACGTTGGAGCGCCGCTTCGATGGCTTCGACCAGGGCGACATCCAGGCGGGCGGCTGCCTTGCGGAGGGCCTCGGGGTCGGCGTCGAGAGGCAGGCTCAGGGAAAGGCGCAGGTTTTCCCGCCGCCCGGCGAGCAGGTGCCCGAGGGGTGAGCGGTCGATCTGCTCGTCGGCCCGCTCGATCAACGTCCGCAGGACTTCGAGGATCCTCTCGTCGGTGCCCATGGCCGCGTCCCCGATGGTTAGTGGGAGCGCCCCGGGCGCGTGAACACGCCTTTTTCGACATAGAGCGCCGTGCCGGCCAGGAGGAAGGCGGCGATCCGGCCGCCGACCAGCAGCAGGTCGAGAATCAGCGAGAACTCCCCTTCGTTGGAGATGCCGAATCCGCGCAGGCCGACGTAGAGCAACGAGACGAATTGCACCACGGCAAGGCCCACGAAGGTCCAGGCCGCCGCACGGGTCAGCAGATGGACACCCCGCAGCATCAGCAAGCCCAGGGTCGCGAAGAGCAGCACGGCGGGACCCATGCCTCCCCAGCCGGCGAGGGACCAGAAGGCGTCCGCCGCGTCGAAGACCTGGAGCACCCAGTCTTCGGGGTGGGTGGGGTGGCGCGTGAGCAGGGTGATCTTGTGCTGCACGATCCACATCGCCGACCACAGCCAGTAGTTGATGGCGAAGTAGGCCAGGGCGCAGGCTTGGGCCACCCGCGCGGTCATGCGGTAGTGCTGGGATTGGCCGTAGACCATCACCAGTCCCGTCACGCCCACCAGGCCGAGCCCTCCGACCACCAGGTAGACCAGGAAGTAGGGCATGATGAAATGGAGATTCGCCTTCTGCAGAAAATCGGCTTCGAGGGTGAAGCGTTCGGGCGAGGTGACCATGATCATCTCGACGACCACCATGGCCATCAGAAGGGAGGCGAAGACGACCAGGCAGGTGGCTGCGACGCGCTGCTCGGTTCTGGAGTGTGCTCCTGTCATCTTCCCTCTCCTCGGCCCATCACCCGTGAGCGCATCAGATCAGAGCCCGGGTGCCGGGTCAACGGGTCAGCCCAGGCCGAAGAGTCGCCGGGCGTTGGCCGTGGTGACCTCGGCCACCTGCCGGACGTCGACTCCCTTGATCCCGGCGACGGCTGTGAGGGCCGCGGTGATTCGGGCCGGCTCGTTGCGTTCCCCGGGCTGGACGCCGAGCACCGGGCTGTCGGTCTCGAGCAGCAGTCGTTCGAGGGGCAGTCGCTCGACGAGCTTGACCTTCTGGCGGGAGCGCAGGATGGAGGGCGGAATCGAGAAGAAAAAGCCGGCCCGGGCGCCGATTTCGGCCGTGCCGGCCTTGCCGTCGAAGGCGTGGAGCAGGACCCGCCTGGCGCCCATCTCTTCGAGGAGGGCGATGACGTGCCGGCCGGCGCTGCGGGAGTGCACGTTGATCGCCAGCTCGAGTTCCATGGCCAGGGCCACCTGTCGGCGGAAGATCTCGCGTTGGAGATGCCGGCCCTCCTCGTCTTGGACCACCCAGCGGTCGAGGCCGATCTCACCGACGGCCACCAGCTCGTCCCGATGCTCGCGGATGAAGGCCTCCACGGCTTCCGCCTGCTCGAGATCCAGGTGGGTCGGGTAGAGGCCCGCGGCCGGGGCCAGGGCGGCATGCTCGCGGGACAGCTCGAGGATGCGCCGGGCATCGCTCAAGGTCTCACCGACGGTGACCACGCGTTCCACGCCGGCCCGGGCCGCCCGCTCGAGTACCGCTTCCCGGTCGGCGTCGAAGACCGGATCGGCCAGATGGGCATGGGCATCGATCAGGGCGGGCATCATAATGGTCATGACAAACTCGTCCGGCCTCGGGTGTATCGACCGAGGATAAAGTAACCTTGCCCCTTCCGGGAGGATTCTGCATGACGGAGAAGTTGGCGCTTGACGGAGGTACCCCCGTGCGCAGCGAGCCCTGGGCCCGCTGGCCGGTCTGGACGGAGAAGGACGAGCAGGCGGTGGTGGATGCCATTCGCTCCGGCAAGTGGGGAGTGGGCGGCACGCGCGTCCCGGAACTCGAGCGACGCTTCGCCGAACTGCACGGGGCCCGCTACGGCGTGACCTGCTGCAACGGCACCATCGCCCTGCAGATCGCCCTGGTCGCCGCCGGCATCCAGGCCGGCGACGAGGTGATCACCACGCCCTATACCTTCATGGCCACGGCCATGGCCGCGCTGGCCATCGGCGCGGTGCCGGTCTTCGTCGACATCCAGGAGGGGACCCACAACATCGATCCCGACCTGATCGAGGCGGCCATCACCGAACGGACGCGGGCGATCTACCCCGTGCATATCGGCGGCCGTCCGGCGGACATGGACCGCATCCTGGAAATCGCCGAACGGCGTGGGCTGGTGGTGGTGGAAGACGCCGCCCAGGCCTGGTTGGCCGAGTGGCGGGGCCGTGGTGTGGGGGCGCTGGGGGCGGCGGGCACCTTCAGTTTCCAGTCGAGCAAGAACTTCTCCTCCGGCGAGGGCGGCATCGTCCTGACCAACGACGAGGCGGTCTTCCAGCGGGCCTGGTCCTATCACAATTGCGGACGCAAGATGGGCGGGGACTGGTACGACCACGTGCTGCCGGGGCTGAACTACCGGCTGAGTGAACTCCAGGCGGCGATTCTCCTGTCGAGTCTCGATCGGCTCGTCGAGCAGCAGCAGACCCGGCGCCGGGCGATGGCTGTGCTCGAGAAAGGGTTGGCCGAGGTGGAGGGTATCCTGGTCCCCGACACCGACGAGCGGATCACCGCTCATGCCTGCCACATCTTCATGGCGCGGCTCGACACCGAGAAGATCCCGGTGGACAGCAAGGTCTTCGCCGCGGCCCTGCAGGCCGAGGGGTTGCCGGCCCACCCGGGCTACACCACGCCTCTCTACAAGCAGGACTTCTGGAAGTGGTTCGGAGAGCGCTCCACGGGTGCCGGCAAGAAGTGGAAGGATGTCTGGCCCCGGCCCTACGACAGTTACGATCTGCCGGTCTGCGAGAAGCTCAGCCGCTCGACGATCTGGGTCAAGCAGGATGTGCTCCTCGCCGGGCCGGAGGCCATGGAAGACGTGATCGCCGCCTTTGCCAAGGTCGCTGCCGCGGCCCGCGCAGGCGAAGTGAAGGGCTAAAGCCCTTCCGGCGGCTCAGAAGTTCACGCTGGCGCCGAGAATCAGGCCCGACGGCTCGATGCTGCCCCCCGTACCGGGTCCCAGGTCCGGGGTGTCGACGTCCAGGGTGTGGGCCCGATAGCCGGCCCGGAAGTTGATGAACGGGGCGGGCTTGTACGAGATGCCGACTTCCACTTCCCAGCCTTCGGGATTGGTCAGCTCCGTGTCGAAGTCCCCCAGGGAGATGTAGTACGCACCGTCACCGTAGAGGTAGATCACGCCCACCAGGCCGATCCGGGCCTCGGCGGAGAGGCGCAGGCCGCTGGCGGTGTTGCTCAGGTCGGTATCGATTTTCACCTGCTGCCAGCCCAGGCCGAGGGCGAAAAAGTTGTTCTCGGTGGGAGCGAAGAGCTTGCGCTGTACGTCCAGGTGGGAGTACGTGATCTGGGCGCCGTTGCCGATGTCCAGGTCGGTCTTGTAGACGCCGGCCCGGAGGCCCCACTTGGCCAGCCAGAGTTGGCCGTGGAAACCGATGTCCTCGGAGTCCCAACTGCCGGTATCGCCGGCCACGGTGATATCGGTGTCGCTCAGCCAGTAGATGACGCCGAATTCACCGTCCACGGGTCCCAGGGCCAGCGCGGGAGCCGAAGCGCATGCGAGAAGAACGAGGGCGAACAACAGATGTCGACGGATCATGGTCTCCTCCAGGAGGTTGGGGCAGGCGGTGGGCGGGCGACCGCTTGCCCTGCAAAAGTTGAGTCCTGAGGGGGGCGGGTTCAAGAGGGCGGGCCGCTATGTTTTCGCCGGGGCGAAGGCCCGTTCGAGGGCCGCGGCCAGGAAGGCCGTCGCCCTGCCGGGTCGCGCCGAAGAGAGCACCAGGTGGGGGTGAAAAGCGAATCGACCGCCTTCCTCGAAGGCCACCGTCGCCAGCTCACCGCCCTCGAGCAGGGGCCGGACCAGGTGCTCGGGCATCCAGCCGAAACCCAGGCCCCGGCGCAGCGCCTCGAGCTTGGCGTGGAAGTCGGAGAAGAAATAGACCTGGGGGCCGCCGAAGAAGAGGCGGTGAGCCCGGCTTCCGGCGGCGCGGGAAGAGTCCGCGACGGAAAGTTCCACCTCTTCGACCAGTTCTCGGCGCGTGACGGTCCGACCACGGGTGACCAGGGGGTGGTCCGAGCGGGCCACGAGGCGCATCTCCACCGGTGGCAGGGGCGTGGCCGACCAGGTGTCCTCACCGCGGTATTCCAGGTCGAGCATCAACTCCGCCCGTTCCGCCTCGAAACGCTCCCGGACACCACCGAGATATTCCACCATCAGCCGGACCCGTGTCGGCGGGCGCTCACCGGCGAGGCTCCCGAGGGCCTCGAGGATCGGCGCGAGGGGCAGGAGCCCGTCCACCACCAGGGCCAGGCGGGGCTCCCAGCCCTCGCGGAGGGCGGCGGCCAGGGATTCGACCTCGGCGGCCTCCTGCAGCAGACGGCGGGAGAGCTCGAGCACCCGGCGTCCGCTCGAGGTCAGGCGGGCCCGGTGTCCCCGCCGGTCGAAGAGTGCGATGCCCAGGGCTTGCTCGAGGGTGCGGATGGTGTAGGTCACCGCCGACGGTACGCGCCCGAGGCTCCGGGCCGCCGCCGCGAAGCTGCCGCTGCGTTCGATCGCGTCGAGGGTTTCCACCTGGTCGAGGGTGATGCGCATGGGGGTCACCGGCTAGAGATTCAAAAATTCTGAAGCATTCTATCATATTTACTCTGTTTCTTTAAATCTTGGCGCCGCGTAGTCTTTCCTTTTCCGGCGGCCGAGTCGGCCCGCCCAGGGAGTGAATCGACATGCTGTTTTCCCGAGGAAGAGTGACGCGCCAGGCCCATGTGGACATTCCGGAGGGGACCTACGAGGAGGAGTATGCCCGGGAGGGTTTCTTCGGCCGCTACGCCCACCTCTACCGGAGCCACGCCCCCGTGGGCTGGACCCGCATCGAGGGCGAGTTGCGGCCCCGGGCCTTGCGGGCGATGGAGGCCCCCGGTGCCGCCGGTGGTGACTACCTGGCCTCCCGCACGCCCCTGCTGCGCAACCAGGATGCGGTGATCTCCACCGCGCGTCTGAGCGAGGCGATGCCCTACCACTTCCGCAACGCCGATGGGGACGAGGTGCTTTTCGTGCACGGGGGAACCGGGAAGATCGAGACCGATTTCGGTCCCCTGGACTACGAGAAGGGGGACTACCTGGTGATTCCCCGGGGGACGGTCTACCGGCTCCTGCCCGCGGCGGAGACCCACCTGCTGGTGATCGAGACCGCGGGCGAGATCGGCCTGCCGGACAAGGGCATCCTGGGGCAACACGCCCTTTTCGATCCCGCCGTGATTCGCGTACCCACCCCGGAGGCTCCCGCGGAGGAGGCGCGGGACGAGTGGGAGCTGAAAGTGCAGCGTTGCGGGCGCGTGACCTCGGTGTTCTATCTGTGGAACCCTTGCGACGTGGTGGGCTGGAAGGGGGATCTCACCGTCTGGCAACTCAACGTGCGCGACATTCGGCCCGTGCTCAGCGAACGCTATCACCTGCCGCCGACGGCCCATGCGACCTTCATGGCTAACAACGTGGTTATTTGCACCTTCCTGCCGCGTCCCCTGGAAACCGGGGATCCGGGCGCTCTCAAGGTGCCCTTCTACCATTCCAACATCGACTATGATGAAGTCATCTTCTACCATGACGGCGAGTTCTTCAGCCGGGACGGGATCGAGCCGGGTTGGATCACCTTCCACCCCCAGGGTATTCACCACGGGCCCCAGCAGCAGGCGGTGGCGGCCAGCCGGGACAAGACCCGCACGGAAGAGAAGGCAGTGATGATCGATACGCGCCATCCCCTCGAGGTCGTCGAGCCCGCCCCCGGGGTGGAGTGGAAGGAATACTGGAAGAGCTGGCAGAAGCGGGCGGAGTCGTCCCGCGGATAGCGTCGTCGTCGACCGCCCGCGGGCAAGGGAGAGCAGTGTGATGAGTCCCAGTGCAGAAAACCCTGTAGGCCTCAAGGGTATCGAATTCGTCGAGTTCACGGGTCCCGATCCCGCCATGTTCGACCGGCTGTTTCAGGCCTTCGGCTTTTCGCGATTGCGGCAGCACCGCTCGCGGCCCCTCGATTTCTACCAGCAGAACGAGATCCGCTTCCTGGTCAACCGCGACAGCGAGGGGTTCGCCGCCGAATTCGGCAAGCTCCACGGCCCGTCGATCTGCTCGATGGGCTGGCGGGTGGAGGATGCCGACGCCGCGCAGAAGATCGCGGTCGAACGGGGTGCGCGTGCCTGGGAAGGTCCGGCTCTCTACGCGGGGGCCCGGGCGATCTACGGGATCGGCGATTCGCTGATCTGGCTGATCGGCGACGACCGCTCCTGGCTCGGGGACTTCGTCGAGCACGCCGATCCGGCGCGGGTGGAAGACAAGGGCTTCAAGCTGATCGACCATCTGACCAACAACGTGGCCAAGGGAACCATGGGCCAGTGGTCCGACTTCTACAAGGGCGTGTTCGGTTTTACAGAGGTGCGCTACTTCGATATTCGTGGAGCGAAGACGGGGCTGCAATCCTTCGCCTTGCGCTCACCGGACGGATCGTTCTGCATTCCGATCAACGAGGGCACCGAGGACAAGTCCCAGATCAACGAGTACCTCAGGGAGTACAACGGTCCGGGAGTCCAGCACCTGGCCTTTCTCACCGACGATCTGCTGGCCAGTCTCGACAAGCTCGAGGGATCGGGTATCGAGACCCTCGATATCGAGGACGAGTACTACGAGACGATTTACGACCGGGTGCCGGGTGTCACCGAGAGCCGGGAACGCATCCGCCACCACCGGGTGCTGATCGACGGGGACGAAGAGGGCTACTTGCTGCAAATCTTCACGCGCAACGTGATCGGCCCGATCTTCATCGAGATGATCCAGCGCAAGAATCACTACTCCTTCGGCGAGGGCAACTTCGGCGCCCTGTTCCGCTCCATCGAGCGCGACCAGGAACGCCGGGGCGTGATTTGATCTTCCGGCGGCGACCCGTGGTCCCGCCCAGGCACAGTCGATGCATGCCACGCCGGAGTTCTCGCTGCTGGTGTCCACCTTCGAGCGGCCGGAACACCTCGAGCTGACCCTGCTCTCCATCGCTTCCCAGCGGGGAGCCGACGGGCTGTTCGAGGTGGTCGTCACCGACGACGGTTCGCGGGATCGAACACCGCGGGTGGTCGAAGACTTCGCCCGCTCGGTGGACTTTCCCGTGCGCTGGCTGACCCACGAGCACCAGGGCTTCCAACTCGCCCGGTGTCGCAACGAAGGCGTTCGGGCGGCGCGCGCCCCGTACCTGCTCTTCCTCGATGGTGACCTGGTCTTGCCGCCCGATCACCTCCGGCGGCACTTGCAGGTTCGGCGGCCAGGCGTCGTCTTCGGCGGCGATTGTTGCCGGCTCGACGAGGCCACGTCCCGGCGCGTGAGCCACGAGCTGGTGCGGGCGGGCCGCATCGCCACGCTCGCGCCGCGGGACGAACTGCGCCGCCTGGCGGGAGTCCATCGCAAGGCGCGGCTCTACAACCTGCTGCGCCACCCCACCCGACCGAAGCTCTTCGGCGGCACCATCGCCATCTGGAAGCAGGACTACGAGCGGGTCAACGGCTACGACGAGCGCTTCGAGGGATGGGGCTGTGAGGACGACGACCTGCGGCTGCGGCTGAAGAAGGCGGGGTTGCGGATCGAGTCGATCCTCGGGACGACCTTCACCTACCACGTCTGGCATCCGCCCCATGCCACCACGCCCCGCCGCTGGCGAGAAGGCCGCAACGTGGAGTACCTGCGCCGGGCGGCCCGGCTGACCCGCTGTCGTCGCGGCCTGGTGGCCCTCGAAGACGGCGACCTGCGGATCCGGATCCACGGCGAAGGCCTGCGCCTGCCTCCCCCGTTTCAGCCGTGCGCCGCCGACCAGGTGCCGGAGGTGGAAATCATCGCCTGCCCCTCGCGCCGTGACTTCGATCCGCGGACCGACGTGAAAATCCTCGTCGTGCCTGAAGGGACGCGCCCCTCCCGGCGCCAGCTCCGCCGGGCCGCGCTGCTGGTGGGTGACGGACGCTGGGCCCGCCCCCACCTGCGGCATTTTCCCCCCGGCGGGCTGGAAGCGGCGTTGCGCTCCCTGCTCTGACGGCGAGGGAACGGAAGCCCGCCCCCGGGCGCTGGGGAGGTTGTTGCAGCGGGCTGCTAGCGCACGCCGGCCGTCACCATGGGGGGCATGCTCAGCACGCCGGGGTGGGGGCCGAGTCCGACTTGCCGGAGGGAGCGGGCCCAGGGCTGAATCGAACGCAGGGTGCGCACCCCGGCCTCGAGGGCGGCCTCGGGTTCGCTGCTGGGAGGCGAGCCGCCCAGCAGGCTTTCGAAAATCTCCTTCGGCCGGGGGAAGACCTTCAGCCGTATCGCGGCGTCGGCGGTCAGGCCGGCGGCCTCCCGCGCGGCCCGCAAGGCTTCGGCGTAGCCGCCGAGTTCGTCGACGAGGCCGATTTTCAGGGCGTCCTCGCCGGTCCAGATGCGGCCCTTGGCGATCTTCAGCACCTCTTCGAGGGGCAGATTGCGCCCCCGGGCCACCTTGGCGGTGAAGTCTTCGTAAACCCGGTCGAGCCACCGCTGGTGCCGTTGCCAGCCGTAGTCGCTGTAGTCGTAATGGGAAGAGTACATGTCGGCGTTGGCGGCCGTCTTCACCCCATCGAAGGTGACCCCCACCTTGGTCCACATGTCGCGGGTCAGCATCTTGCCCCCGAGCACCCCGATGGAGCCGGTGATGGTGGATGGTTGGGCGATGATCTTCTCGGCGCTCATGGCCACGAAGTAGCCTCCGGAGCCGGCCACGTTGCCCATGGTGACGATCACGGGGATGCCCTTTTCCCTGGCCCGCACCGTCTCACGCCAGATGGCGTCCGAGGCCACGTACGAGCCGCCGGGGCTGTCGACGCGGAAGACGATCGCCTTGACCTTCTTGTCGGCCAGGGCGGCGCGGAAGGCCGCGCTGACCGTGTCGGATCCCATGGTGGCTTCCCCGGTGACGGGGTTGAACCGGCTCTTGCCCCGGGCCACGCCGCCGATGCCGTAGATCAGGGCGATGGTCTCACCCTTGCGATAGGGCCGGCCGGCCCGCTCGAGGTAGGCCTCCGGGTAGAGCCACTCGGCCTTCTCGCCGGCCCGCGCCTCGGCGGCGGCGTAGACCTCGTCCCGGTAGCCGAGGCGGTCGACCAGTCCGGCGTCCAGGGCTTCCCGGCCCAGGTAGGGTCCCTTGTCGACCAGCGCCCGCACCTGCTCGACGCTCCGGCCCCGGCGTTCGGCGATGCCCCGGACGATCTGGTCGAACTGAGAGTCGGCCAGGCGCTGCATCGCCTCCTTGTGGGCGGCGGTGAAAGACGTCTCGGTGAAGATGTTCATCGCGTTCTTGTATTCGTAGCGCTGGTCCATCCTCGGGGTGACACCCAGCTTGTCGAGAGTGCCCTTGACGAAGGGCGACTCGTAGATCAGGCCCGTCAGGCCCACGTCGCCCGAGGGCAGCATCCAGATCTCGTCGAAAGCCGTGGCCAGGTAGTAGGCTCCATTGCCCGCCGCGCCCTCGCCGAAGGTTTCGCTCCAGGCCACGGCGAACTTGCCGGACCGGCGGAAGGCGATCACCGCGTCCCGCAACTCCTGCACCTGGGCCAGGCCCATCGGTACCGTGCCGACGCGGGCGACCAGGCCCTTCACACGGTCGTCTTCGGCGGCCCGTTCGATGGCTTCCAGCAGGTCGCGCAGGATGGGTGTGCTCTTCATCATCAGCTTCGCCACCGGATCGGTCGGGGGGGCTTCGCCCAGGGGGCGCTCGAGGTTCAGTTCGAGGACCGTGACGGCGGGAACGCCGGGTTTGCCGAGGGCGCCGACCAGGGCGAAGAGTCCGCCGAGCACCATCAGCACGAGGGCCAGTCCACCGACGACGGCCAGGAATCCAGTGAGTTTCCTCATGTCTCGCATCCTCCGCCCTTCACTCTAGTGCCGGCGTCTCGGCTTCGGCCCCCCGCGGGACTCGTGAAAAGTCGAGCGGTGCCGCTGGTGAGGCGAATGGACGGGGGTGCCCGGGGGGCAGGCGCTGCTATGCTGCCGGACATGGAGCGGCGTCCAGCACAGCCCGGTCCCGCGACCTGTCCCGAGCCCCGGGAAAGCGCCGTCGCGATCGTCGTACGGCGCCGGGAGGGCGCGTGGGAGGTGCTGGTGGGGTTGCGCTCACGGCGTTCGCGCTTCCTGCCGGGTAACTGGGCCTTTCTCGGCGGGCGTCTCGAGTCCATCGACGCTTCGGGTCCCGGCGATGCGCACCTGCGCTGTGCCGCCCGTGAACTGGAGGAAGAGACGGGGCTGGCACTCGAAGAGGCCTCCTGGTTCGACGCGGGGATGCTGATCACGCCGCCGCTCTATCCTCTGCGTTACCGCACGCGCTTCTTTCTCGCCTGCGCTCCGGAGGACTGGCGGCCGCCCCGCACGCCGCCGATTCCCGAAGAGATCGAGGCGCTCCGCATGGTCGGGGCCCGGGAGCTGCTGGCCGAGTGGCGTCGCGGCCGCGTCATCGTCCCGCCGATCCTGCCACCCCTGCTCGAGGTGCTCGCATGCGGCGGCGACGACGATCCGGCGCGGCTGGCCGAGAACGTGGCCCGGGCCTGTCGGCGCCAGGAGGCCTGCCACCGGATCGAATTCGTTCCCGGCGTCTGGTGCTACCCCCTCGAGAGCCGTACCCTGCCGCCGGCGACTCACACCAACGCCTGGATGCCCGGGGCCACGCGCTTCGTGCTCATCGATCCCGGCAGCGATGATCCCGCCCAACTGGCCCGCCTCGAGAACGTGGTGCAGCGTCGGCGCGCCGATGGCGCGACCCTCGCGGCGGTGGTGCTGACCCATCACCACCCGGATCATGCCGGCGGCGCGGCCTGGGCCGCCGAGCGCTGGGGACGGGGCGTGTGGGCCCATCCGTCGACCCTCGAGCGCATCGATCTGCCGCGTTGGGTGCCCACCCGCAGCCTGGCCGACGGTGAGGGGATCGATCTCGGCGGCGTCGATCTCAGGGTGATCGCCACCCCCGGTCATGCTCCCGGGCACCTGGTCTTTCACTGCCCGGCCCGTTCGGCGGTGATCTGCGGAGACCTGGTCAGCAGTCTGTCGACGATCCTGATCGATCCTGCCGACGGCGGAGACATGGCCCGCTACCTCGAATCCCTGGTCCGGGTCGCCGCTCTCGCACCTCGCTGGCTGTTTCCCGCCCACGGTCCTCCGCTTCCCGGGCGGGCTCTCGAGGGCTTCCAGCGCCACCGCCTGGAGCGAGAGCGTCTGGTGGAGCGAGCGCTGCAGGCCGCCCCGCGCAGCCTGCGTGAAGTGGCCGACGCGGCCTACCGGGACGCTCCCCGGGCCGCGTGGAGCCTGATCGAGCCCCAGGCGCTCGCCCACCTCCTGCTTCTCGAGGCCCGCGGTCGCGCTCGGCGGTGCGACGGAGGGTGGCGGCGTGGTGACTAGCCGGGTGATCACCCTGCCCCCCGAGTACCTCTCGGGGATGGCCGTCAAGCTGCTGGCCTCGCCGGCCCTCGCGGCGGACTCGCGGCTGGTGATCGCCACGTCCCGGCCGGTGGCCCGTGCCCTGTTGCGGCGCAGCCTCGCGGCAGGGGGGGCGGTGGCGGGCGTGCGCGCCACGACCCTTCCCGAGCTCGCGCGGGAGATGGCCGCGCCCCGGGGGCGGCGAAGTGTCTTGCCGCCCCAGGCCGACAGGCTGATCGTCGCCCACCTGCTCGCCGGCGACCCGGGGCCCTACGGGGCGGCGGCCCAGCGACCGGCCGTGGTGGCGGCGGTGGCGCGGGCGATCCGGGAGGTGCGGGAAGCGGGCATGTTCTCCCTGCCCGTGGAATTCCTGCCCACCTCCGTGGGGCGCCGGCGCTGGCAGCGGCTCGAGCATCTCTCGCGCCTGCTCGCGGCTTTCGACCGGCATCTCCGCCGGCAGGGCCTGGCGGACGACGCGGAGGTCTACCGGGCGGCGGTGGGAGGGCCGATTCCAGGCCGGGCCGACGACGCTCTGATGGTGGGTATCTACGACCTGACCGGGACCCAGAAAGAACTCGTCGCCCATCTGGCCTCCAGGATCCCCCTGACCTGGCTCTGCCCGCTGCCCGAGGAGGATTCTCCTTCCCGGGAGTTGATCGAGCAGACCCTGGCCTGGGCCGAGAGCCGGGGGATGGCGATCGAGTCGGCGGGAATGGCCCCCGCGCCCCCCGCATCGGCGCGCATCGTGGCCTGTCCGGGAGAACGGGCCGAGGCCCGGGAGGTGGCGCGCGAGGTCCTCGCCGCCGCGGGGCAGGGCGTGCCCTTCGGAGAAATGGCGGTGTTGCTGGCGGCCCCGGCGGCACAGGAGAGCCTTTTCCGCGACGAGTTTCGCCGTGCGGGCATTCCCGTCGTGGGCGAGGGGGAGTCGTGCCTCGGGGCGACACCTGCCGGCCGGTTGGTCGCGGCCGTGGCCGCCCTGTTGCGGGGCGAGGGCGGCGAGCCGGAAATGGCGACGATGGTCGGAGCCCTGGCCGCCGCGGCGGGTGTCGCGCCCTCGTATCGGGCAGTGGCGCTGCTGCGTGCGGCGGGGGCTCGTCGGGTGGAGGAAGTCCCCGAGTGCCTGGACAGGTGGGCCCGGCAGCGGCGGGACGACACGGACAGCAGGAACGCCCTCGGCGGGCTGGTGCGACGCTGGCTCGAGGCCGCCGGTCATCTGCGGCGCGGTCTCGAGCAGGCCTTCGTGGGATCGAGCTGGTCGAGCGCCGCCCACGCCCTGGTGGTCTTCGTGGAAGCGGTGGAGTGGCCCGATGTGCTGATGCCGGCGCTGCGCCGATCGGCCGCCGAACTCGCCGCTTTCGAGCGTCTCGGCATTCCTCCCCGTCCCGAGACGGTGGTCGAGATCTGGCGTCAGCGCTGCCAGGCCCTCGCGCTGGAGCCTCCCCCGGGCGCGGACCGGCGGTCGCTGGCCGAAGGGGTGCTGATCGTCGAGTGGAACCGCGCCCGGGGCCTGGCGGCCGACGCGGTGTGGCTGACGGGCCTGGCCCACGAGACCTTCCTGCCTCCCGGCGAGGAAGATCCGGTGCTCGACGAGGAGACCCGCCGCCGCCTGAGCCAGGACGCCGGCAGCCCCCTGCCCATGGCCCGGGAACGGTTCATCGAACAGGACCTTCTTTTTCGCCTCGGGCTGGCGGTGGCCGAACGCATCACCCTGAGCTGGGCGCGGACCGACGACGCCCAGGGGAATATTCTTTTCCCTGCCGAGCCCCTGGCGCGCTTGATCGAAGAGCGCAGTGGCCGGGCTCTCGATGCGCGCGACCCCGCTTCGAATCCCGTGGTCCTGCGGGTGCCCGGCGAGCCGCCGGCGCTCGACGACTCCGAACGCTGCCTTCTCGACCCGATGGAATTCGACCTGGCCCTGGCGCGGACCCCGGGGGGGCGACGGGCCCTCGAGCCGGACGCGGCCCTCGCGCGCCGCTTGCGCGCCGACCGTGGACGCTATCGCGGGCGGCGCCTGAACGAGTACCTGGGGATGATCGGCGCGGCGCGCTGGACGCCCGGGCAGGTGACGCCCACCGACCTGGAGGAAATAGCCACCTGCCCCTTCCGCTTCTTCCTGCGCGGGGTCCTGAAGATCCGCCCGCCGATCGATGCCGCCCCCCTGGCTCCCGACGCGCGCGAGATGGGTTCGCTGGCTCATCGAGTGCTCGAGGATTTCTTCCGGCCCCGGGAAGACCGGCGCCCCGACGAGCCCTGGCCCCAGCGACTGACGCGTTGGATTCGCATCCGCCTCCAGGAACTGAAGCGTGGCGCGGTCGACGCGAGCGGGCCCCTGTGGAACGCATCGGCCCGCCGGCTCGAACGGGAACTGCTGGGTTTCCTGCTCGGCGAGTTGGCGATGTTGTCCGGTCGCGACGTGCGCGTCGCCGGCACGGAAGAAGAGTACGTCGGCGAGCTGGAGGTGGCCGACGCCGTGGTGCGCATCGTCGGTCGGCCCGATCGCGTCGACAGGGACACCGCCGGCAACGTGGAAATCGTCGACTACAAGTGGTCCAAGGGGCAGCACTACCCCTCGAGCGGGAAGGGACTCTTCGCCGGGGGGCGTTGCCTGCAATTGCCGCTCTACGCCTGGCTGCTGACCCATCGCGAGGAGATCCCGCGGGTGCAGAGGGTGCGCTACGCGTTTCTCCGCGGGGCGCAGAAGAACATCGTGATCGAACGACAAGCCCTGGTGGAAAGGAAGCAGGAACTGGTGACGGTGGTGGGGAAGGTGCTGGATTTCGCCCGGCGGGGCGAGTTGCCGCCGATGCCCAAGGGGGGCGAGAACTGCCGTTACTGCGACTACCGGAGAATCTGCGGTCCCGGCGTCGCCCGCATCGGGGAACAGATCGCGGAAGATCCGGTTTGCCGGCGTCACCGGCAGCTGGCGCAGGATCACCCGTGACCGGGCCGTCCGGCGGCGGGCCGAGCGGCTGGCGATGAGAGTTCGGGCCGTGGTCGAGCGAACGGTGGCGACCTTCTTCTGGGACCAGACCCGGCCGGCACTCGAGGAACTTGCCGGGCGCGACGGGTTGACTCTCGACGACCGGGGTCGTTTCTCTGCGCCGTGCGGCCTGGTGGTTGTCCCGCCGCTGGTGTTTCCCGTCCCGCGGGGCGTGACCGACATGCAGTCGTATCTCGCCGGTCTGCCCGAGGCACCGCCTTTGCAACATGTTGTCCTGCTCCAGGCGGGAGCGGCGGCCCTGGGCGTTTTCTCGGCAGGGGAGACGGTCGTCACCAAGAGCTTGAAGAAGTACGTGGTGCGGGGGCGTGGCCGGGCCCAGCCGCTCTACCTCCGGACGCGGGGAAAATCGCGCCTGGGCTCACGGCTCCGGTTGCGCAACGCCCGCGCCATGCTGGTCGAGATCAACCAGCGCCTGGCCGGCTGGGTCAACCGGTTCGGTGTGCCCGGAGAGGTTTTCTATAATGCTCCCGTTCGCCTGTGGTCGGAACTCTTCGCGGCGAAGGTGCCGCCTCCCGTCGGCGATCCCGGCGCCTGGATCAAGATTCCGCTGGATCTTCCCGTGCCGACGACGAAGGTTCTGCTGGCCACCTATCGCCGCATGAGCTACGGGAAGATCCTGCGCCGGGTGTGAGAGGCGGCCCCGCGCGCGAAAGCGGTTTTTTCGGGCGGGTGGCTAGCCGTGGGGTCGTCGTTCGAGAACCTCGGTGTGCGCTTCGACGACGATCTTGCTCAGGATCTGCCACCGCCCGTCTCCCAGGTGCCGGCCGACGATGATGTTGCGGCGCTGGTCGATGATCTCCCGGCCGTGCTCGTCCCGCAGGCGGGTGCGGTATTGCAGATGAGCGAAGCCGGTCTCGCCCGCGTACCACTCATCGAGCAGGGTGAAGCGCATTTCGAGCAGATCGAAGCGCTCGAGGTCTCGGGCGATCTTCTTCCGCAGGCCCGTGAAATCTTCCTGGCCCGGTGTGCCGAGGATCACCGAGCGGTACTCCGGCGCGAAGCCCGCCAGGTAGGTGTCGAGTTGCCGCTTCTCGTAGGCCTGCTGGGTGGCGCCCAGCAGGGCCACGAATTCGCGGGCGAAGGGGTGGTCAGCCATGGCCGTCTCCTGGCAGCTCAACGGAGCGCGCGTCGATCCGGGCGTCGCGGATCGGGTGGCATGGCATGATGAACCCAAGAACGCGCCGGCGCAGCCGCCGGCCCCGGAGGCTCCGAGCATGCCTGTCCCGCCCCTTGCCGATGCCGCCGCCCGGGAGCGCGCCCGCCTGGACTGGGCCGAGGCCCTCGCGGTGGAGGCGGGAGCGGGAACCGGCAAGACCACGTTGCTCGTCGACCGGGCGGTGCACGGCCTGGCGGCGGGGCGCTTTCGGGCCGCCGAGCTGGTGGCCATCACCTTCACCCGCAAGGCGGCCGGTGAGCTGCGCGTGCGCCTGAGAAGGGCGGTGGCCCAGGCCCAGGCCGCCGCCCGGGGCGATGCCGCCGGGCACCTGCGTCGCGCCCGGGCGGAGCTGTCGCTGGCCCGCGTATCGACGATCCATTCCTTCTGCCGCGGGATTCTCGCCGCCCATCCCCTGGAAGCCGGGGTCGATCCGGGCTTCGCCGTCGAAGACGAGGGCCTGGGCCGGCGCCTGGGTCCGGAAGCCTTCGAGCAGTGGCTGCTCGAGACGCTGGAAGATGGGCAACGGGCAGGCAGCCTGCTCGACCTGCTCTCCTGGGGCGTGGAGATCGACACCCTGCGCCTGGTGGCCCAGCGCGTGGCCGCCTTTCCCGACGCGCGGCCGGCGGCCGTGCCCGGCAAGATCGCGGACGACGAAGGCCTGTGGGAGTACCTGGGCTCGAGCGTGCGCGGCTTCCTCGAACGCTGCCGCCGGGCCGGCGCGGAAGAAACCGATGGCTTCGTGCGAGAGCTGGAGGCCCTCGAGGCCAGGCTGGACGAGGTGGGCGTTTTGCCGCCCGAGGCCCGCACCCGCTGGCTGCTTTCGATCTACGAACAGAGCAGCAGCCGCCTGGCGGGTGTCAACCGGGGAAGCCGGAAGGGCGAGCTGGGGACGATCAAGCGGGAGTTCAAGGTCTGGCGTGACGAGGAATTGCCGGCGCGGCTGCGCCGCCGTTTCGCGCCGCTGGTCGAACGCGCGCTCAAGGTGCTGGCGGCCTTCCAGGGCTGGGCGGCGGAGCGCCGGCGCGAGGCCGGGTGCCTTTCCCATGACGACCTGCTGGTGTTCACGCGGGACCTGCTGGCCCGCGACCGGGAGGTGCGCGCCCGGGTGCGCCGACAGATAAGGGCGCTGCTCGTCGACGAGTTCCAGGACACCGACCCTCTGCAGGTGGAAATCCTTCACCTGCTGATGGAGGGGGAGGATCCACCGACGCTCTTCCTCGTCGGCGATCCCAAGCAGTCGATCTACCGCTTCAGGCGCGCCGACGTGACGACCTACTCCACCGAAGTCGGCCGGCTCGAGGATCGGGGCGCCAAGGTGGAGATCACCGTCAACTTCCGCTCCACCCCGGCGCTGCTGGACGTGGTCAACCGGGTGGGTGGCGAGATCTTCGCGCCGCAGCAGTGGCCTGCCGGACAGGCTCCCTGGCGGGCTCTCGAGTCGCCCGGCGAGCCGGTCACCCCCGGTCCGGCGCTGGTTCTCGCCCCCCTCGACGCGGAGGCCTGCTCCGACGCCGACGGGGTGGCGCGGGAGGAAGCCCGGGTGGTGGCCCGGGAACTGTTGCGGGCCCGGGAAGAGATGGGCGTCGAGGCCCGGGAGATGGCGGTGCTCTTTCCGGTTTCGACCCGCGTGGGGGTCCTCGAGCAGGCCCTGGCCGAGGTGGGCCTGCCCTGCCGGCGGGAGAAGTCCCAGGACTTCTTCCACCGGGTGGAGGTGGCGGAACTGGCACTGGTTCTCGGCGCCGTCGCCGATCCCGACAGCGAAGAGCTGGCGGTCGGCGCTCTGCGCAGCCGGCTGCTGGCGCTCTCCGACGAGATCCTGGCCGTGCATCGCTCCGAGGGAGGCACTTTCCGTCCCGCGGCCTGGCTCGAGGGGAGCGCGCCCGCGGCAGGGGTGGCGGCGGTGAACGAGGCGCTGGTCACCCTGGCCGGCTGGCATCGCCTGGCGGGGGAGATCCCCCCGCCGGAGCTGATGGAACGAGTCCTGCGGGAGACGCGTTTTCTCGTCCTCCTCGAGCTGGTTCCCGGTGGGCGACGGGCGGCGGCCAACGTGCTCAAGCTCCTCGACCAGGCCAGGGCCCACTGGCGGGAGGGCGGCTACGGGCTGGAGGACTTCGTCCGCTGGCTGTGGGAGCGCACCGAGAAAGACGCCGCCCGCGAGTCCGAATCCCCGGCCGCGGAGGACGAGTCGCGGGTCAGCCTGCTGACGATCCACGGCGCCAAGGGCCTCGAATGGCGGGTGGTGGCTCTCTTCGCCACCCATCACCGGCGCGGCGGCAGGCGCGAGACGGTGCTGATCGACCGGCACACTCGCCGGGTGGAGGCCGGTTTCAGTTCTTTCCTGGTCAGCCGCGACTACGACGCCCTGGCGCGGGCCGAGGCCGAACTCGCCTGCGCCGAGCGTGCGCGCCTGCTCTACGTGGCTCTCACCCGGGCCTGTGAGCGGCTGGTCCTGCCCTGTTTCTCCCGGGAGGTCAAGGTGGCGCCGGGCAGCTTGCAGGAACTGCTGGCGCTGTCGCCCACCTGGCGGGCATGGGTGGACGAGGCGGTCGCGGGCCGGGACCCCGAGCCTCCCGCGGTCGTCTGTGCGACCGGTTCTCCGGTCTCCGTCGCGAGTGCCGACCGTCAGGCGGGAGCCATCGACCGGGATACCGCCCAGGCGGCCCGGCAGCGCTGGCGGCGGCAGCGCGCGGAGGCCCTCGAGCGCGGCAGTCCCCTGGTGGTGGTCCGGCCCTCCGCCGTCGGGAGCCCCGGGCCGGTGGCCAGGGGCGGGGGAGGGGATCCCCGTGCCCGGGACCTGGGCAAGGGGCTGCATCGGCTCTTGCAGTGGCTTCTCGAAGGCGAGGCTCCTCCCGCCGACGACCGGGTGGACCTGCTGGCGAGACGGGTGGGGTTGGACCTGAACCTCGACGAGGGCGCATGCCGCAAGATCGCGACCCTGGCCCGGCGTGCCCTGGCGACGGAACTGTTGTCCCGGGCCTGGCGCCATCGCCGCTGGTGCGAGTGGCCGGTGATGTTCAAGGGGAATCCCGCCGACCTGGGACCCGATGTGGCGCCTTCCGTCGAGGCGATGCTGGAGCGCCGGCGGGAGGGGGGGGGCGGCCTGCCGCGGGAGATTCTCGTCGAGGGCTGGATCGATCTGGCCTTCGAGGAGCCCGAGGGCCTGGTGATCGTCGACTACAAGACGGACGCCTGGTCGAGCGACGAGCAGCGACGGATGCTGGCGGCTCACCACGCGCGCCAGGTGGCTTTCTACGGGAAGGTGCTCGAGGCGGCCGGCCGCCGGGTCAAGGAGAGCTGGCTGCTCTTCGTCGGTGCGCCGCGGAGCGTGGCGGAGCGGGTCTGAGGCCCTGGGGCGAGGCCGGCAAGCCCGAAGAAAGCGGGCTCCGGCAGCCGGGGGCGGGGAAACGAGGGTCCGTACCGCTCGCCTCGAGTTCCCGTTTTCCCGTCCCCGGATCCGCCGCCCCGGGGGGAGGCGAACGATCCTGCCGGAGCCCGGCGCATTCCCCCTCTGCCACCTCGCCATCGGGCTGGCCACGTTGCGGGATAGGATTTACCGGGATGCGGCCGGTCGTGCCAGATGCGGCCGGCAGGGGATGCGGCGCATGCACAGCAGCAGCGCGCCGGCGGACGGCGCGGCCTGGGGGACGGGCCGTCAGCAGCGGTGGACCACGAGTCGGTTGGTCACTCCCATCGGTTCGTGGGGGTCGCCTCCGAGCACGACGATCAGGTCTCCGCGGCCGACCTCACGGCGGCGTCGCAGGTCTGCGGCGGCCTTGAGTACCGCGCGGCGAAAGCTCTTCTGCTCCGCCAGGGGGCGGGGGATGACACCCCGCAGCAGGGTCATTTGCCGCAGCACCTGCCGATCGGGGGTGTAGGCGAAGACCGGCAGGGAGGGCTGGAAACGGGCCACCTGGCGGGCCGTCGCCCCGCTGCGTGTCAGCGCGACGATCGCCACCGCCCCGACGTCGAAGGCGATCCAGCCCCCGGCTTCGGCGATGCCTTCCGACACCGACAGGGCGAGCTGGGGGCCGCGCCGCCGGGGCACGAGGTTGAAGTAGCCCTCGGCCTCCCGGGCGATGCGGTCCATCATTTTCACCGACTCGACCGGGTATTCCCCCGAGGCGGTCTCGGCCGAGAGCATCACCGCCCAGGTGCCGTCGAGCACCGCGTTGGCCACGTCGGAGGCTTCCGCACGGGTCGGCCGGCTCGTCGAGCGCATGGACTCGAGCATCTGGGTGGCGGTGATCACGGGCTTTCCCGCGGCGTTGCAGGCGCCGATGATCCGCTTCTGCTCGATGGGCACCTGTTCGGGGGGCAACTCCACCCCCAGGTCTCCCCGGGCCACCATCACCGCGTCGGATCCGGAGATGATCCCGTCGAGGTTCCGCACCGCGGGCACCGTTTCGATCTTGGCCACGAGCTTCTGCCTGCCGCCCCGGCGCCGGATCAGCTTCTGCGCTTCGGCCACGTCTTCCGCCCGCCGGACGAAGGACAGGGCGATGAAATCCACGTCGGACTCGATGGCGAAGGCCAGGTCCCTCCGGTCCTTGGTGGTCAGGGGCGAGCGGACGGCGGTGGCCTGGGGCAGAGAAAAACCCGCCCGCGGCAGCAGGGTGCGGCCTTCGAGCACGGTGCAAGAGACCCGATGGCCGTGGACCCGGTTCACCTGGAGGCGCACCGCCCCGTCGGCCAGCAGGATCTCGTGCCCCTCGGCCGTCTCTTCGGGCAGGTGCCGGTAGTCCACGGGGAGGATCAGCTTGGCGGGGTTCGTCTCTCGGGTCCGGGTGGTGAGGGTCAGCACCGCCCCGCGCCGCAGGGTGACCGGTCCGTCGAAGCGGCCGAGACGCACCTTGGGGCCCTGGAGGTCGGCCATGATGCCCACGGGACGTCCCAGTCGGCGGGCCTGGCGCCGGATCTCGCGGATCAGCGCTCCGTGGGAGCCGTGATCGCCATGGCTCATGTTGAGTCGGGCCACGTCGACGCCCGCCCGGATCAGGCGGGCGATGGTGCGGCCGTCGGAGGAAGCCGGACCGAGTGTGGCGACGATACGTGTGCGGCGGTGTTCGGTGGGCATGCGAGGGGCTCCCCGTCGTCGGCGGCGCGGCCGGACGAACCAGAACATAGGCGAGAGCGAAGGGATGCTCAAGACCCTGCGCCTGCCGGTCGATAAGGAACTGGGAGCGCGGATGGCTGAATCTGTCTGGACAGAGAAGAAACAGGGGATTGCCGACGGAGAGGACCTGATCCCCGGCCTGCGCATGGTCAAGGTGCTGGCCAAAGGCGGATTCGCCGAGGTCTGGGAAGCGGAGCAGACCTCCCTGGGGCGCAAGGTCGCAGTCAAGATCTTGCGGGAGGAGTTGCTGGGCCAGGAGCAGATGGTCCAGCTCTTCGAGCAGGAGGCGCGGGTTCTCGCGCGCCTCAACCACGCCAACGTGGTGCAGGTGATCGACCGCGGGGCCTCTCCCCAGGGCCCCTACTTCGTCATGGAGTATATCGAGGGGCGGACCCTGCAGGACATGCTTTCGCGCAGCACCGTCTCTCGCGACCGGGCGCTTTCGATCCTGCTGCAGGCCACGCGGGGACTGGCCTACGCCCACCGAAACGGCGTGGTGCATCGCGATGTCAAGCCGGCGAATATTCTCGTCTCGCGCACCGGTCAGGTGAAACTCTCAGACTTCGGTATCGCGGCGGTGAAGGCCGCGGCGGGGGGCGAAGGGGAGGACGAGACCGAAGGCGGGCGTCGCACGGCCCTCGGCACCCGGGCCTTCATGGCTCCCGAACAGCGCGTGAGTTTCGATGACGTGGGCCCCGAGGCCGATGTCTACTCCCTTGGCGTGATCCTGCATCGCATCTTGACGGGCAAGTTGCCTCCCGGGCCGGGGCGGCGCGCTCCGGGAACCATGATTCCCGATCGCCTGGTGCCCATCGTGGAGAAGGCCCTGGCGGCCTCCCCCGGCCGGCGCTACCCGGACGCGGGGGCCTTTCGCGAGGCACTGGTCAACGCCCTCGAGGGACGGCACATCGACGACCGGGTGCGGCGGGGAGCGGCCAGCGCCCTGGGTGCGGCGGGTCGCTTCGAGCTGCTGGACGTCATTCGCCAGGACGAAAGGCGATCGGTCTACCTCGTGCGCAAGGGGGGCGCCGATGGTGAGCGGATCGTCGTCAAGCGCTACCTCAAGGATCCCGAAGCCCTGCGCACGGTCCGCAGCCTGATTCGCATCGAGCATCCCAACATCATCAGGATTCTCGCGGTGGGTGAGCGGGAAGACGCCTTCATCATGCTGATGGAGCACATGCCCGGCGGCGACCTGCGCGAGCGCCTGGTCAAGCCCCACCCGTGGAAGGAAGCCGCGGCCATCGGCCGGGACGTGGCGCTCGCCCTGGCCTGCGCGCACCAGGCGGGGATCGCCCACGGCAACCTCAGGCCGTCGAACATCCTCTTCGACGAGCAGGGCCGGATTCGTGTCACCGACTTCGGTCTGCCCGAGCACTACCGCGGAGAACCGGGCAAGCGCAACTGGTACGCGGCTCCCGAGGGGGGCCGCTCCCCCGCCGCGGATGTCTACGCCCTGGGCGCCGTGCTCTACGAGATGCTTTACGCCACGCCCGTGCCGGAGTCGCCGGACCAGCTCTTCGCCGACTCGCGGCGGCGCGACGAGATTCCCCAGGCGATGCGCGATCTGCTCTGCCGACTCCTGGCGCCTGCGGGCCGGCGGGATGTCTCCGCGGCTCTCGTGGCCCAACAGCTCGAGGGCATGCTCGAGCATTCCGAGCCGGAAGGGGGGGACGAGCCGGAGCCGGATGCCGGCCAGGTGGAGAGTCCCGTGGTGGAGGAAAGCCCGAAGGCGGGCGTAGCGTCCCATCTGCCCGGTGTCTTGGGCCTGGCGGGGTTGCTGCTGGCCTGGCTGCTCGATCGCTCTTTCACCCAGCAGTGGCTGGCGGAGATCGCTTTCCGCTTCCTGCGCTGATCGCCCGGTGGGCGGTGGTTTCCGCCCGCCACCCTTCGTAGCATGATGCGGCCGGCCTGAAACGGGGGGCAGGGTATCGGTAGAGGGAGACGGCGGTTGGTAAACCGGGAAGCATGGGTTTGGCTGGCGGCCGTCTTTCTGCTCCAGGTGGGTTTTTCGCCCGACCTGCTGGAGCCGGGCCGGGGGTTTCGCCTGGTCCTGGTTTCGGCGATGGTCGCCCTGGTGGCCCTGCGCTGTCGCAAGATCGGGAGAGGGGCCTCCCTCCCGCCGGCGGTGGCGGGCGCCGTGCTGGTGCTACTGGCCATCACGGTCGTCGGCGCCCTGCTGGCCCCCGGGGCGGAACGTTGCAGCGTTTTTTTCGATGGCTGGCAGTCGGTCGCCTCGTGGCTGCTGCTGCTGCTGGCCGGCGCGACGGCCTCCGAGGATGGGTCCGATGCGGGTGTGGATCGCGCGCTCGCCGGGGGCTGTGCGATGGCGCTGGTGCCGGCGGGTCTTTGGGGCCTGGCCCAGGCCTGGCTCGGCTGGTCGGGCCCCGGGCCGCTGATCGCTCCACCGGCGGGGCCGTGGTTCAACCGCAACGTGGCAGCGCAGGCGCTGGTGATCCTGGTCCCACTGGCTCTCTCCGCGGCGGTGGTTCCCGCCCACCGGTGGCGGCGCCGGTGGCTGTCACTGGCCTGTGCCGGCCTGGGTGTGATGTTCCTCGTCGCCACTCGCAGTCGAGGGGGCTGGGTCGCGGCCGTCGTCGGTTGGGGGCTGGCCCTGGGGCTCGTGATGGCGGGGCGCATACGACGCGAGGGGCCGGGGGCGGCGTTGCGGCCCCTGCTCGCTCCCGCCGCCCTGCTCGCCGCGTGCGGGGTCGTGGCCGCCATGGTGCCGGTGGCCGGCAAGCACCCGCTTCCCGCCGTGGGGCGCGTGGTGGAAATGACCCTCGAGCCCGTCGCCGGGGGCACGATGGAGACGCGGCGGGCGCTGTGGGTCAACACGGGTGCGATGATCCGCGAGCATCCCTGGTTGGGTGTCGGCGCGGGACGCTGGAACGTGGTCTATCCGCTCTTCCAGCGGCGAGTCGAACCGACGCCGGGGTTCGGGCTCCGGCGGCAACCCCGCCACGCCCACAACGAGGTGCTGGAGTTCGCGGCGGAACTCGGGGTGCCGGGGGTCGGCCTGCTGGTCTTGCTGGTGGGAGCGGCGCTCTGGCGCCTGGGGCGGCGGGCCGGGTCGGGTGACGCGGGCGCCGGCCTCCGGCTGGCGGGGCTGGGCGCGGTGGTGGTGCACGCCCAGGTCAGCTTTCCTCTCCATGCTCCCGCGACGGCGGCACTGTTCTGGATCGTGGCGGGCTCCGCGTTGCGCCCGGAGGGGGGCGCCCGGCCGCGCCCGGGCAGGGCGGGCGCCCGCTGGGCGCCGGTGGTTCCCGTCCTGTTGCTCCTGCTCGCGGTGGCGGGCACCTGGGCGGCTGGCCGGGACTACCGCGCAAGGCGGCACCTGGCCCGGGCCGCCGCCGCCGCGGGGCAGGGCCGCTGCGCCGAGGCGCTGGAACAGGCCCGGCAAGCCTGGGCCGCGAGCTGCCATCGCGACCACCGGGGACGGAGCGCCGTGGTGATCTGGACCTGTGAGAAGAACCCCGAGGCTTCGCTGGCTTTTCTCGAGCCCGCCCTGGCGGCCTTCCCGCACCGGCTGGAGCTGCTGCTCGACACCGGGGCGCGCCGCATCAAGGCCGGGCGCCTCGACCAGGCCGAGGCCGCCTACCGTCACGCCCTCGCGTTGAAGCCGGATCTGGGGCGGGCCTGGCTGGGCCTGGCGATGACTCTCGACCGGCAGGGCCGCCCGGAACCCGCCCGGGACGCTTGCCGGAGGGCGTTGGCCGTGGGTGCGGGCCCTGCGGCTCGCGCATTTTGCGGGGGTCTCGGAGTTTACGACTGAGGCGGTGGTGGGGCGCGTCTTTGCCTCTTGCGCCTTTTTGTCGCCCCTGGTGGGCCGGTTTGGCCGGGTTTTTTCGGAGCACGTTGTTCAAGAATACGGAGCCGTTCAAACTATTGAACGGCCGAGCGCCCCCGCGATCCCTGCCTTCCGGCTAAGTTGTTCCTCATAAACAAGTTGTGAAAATCCCGGAAAGCGCCCGAGTTGGCGCGAATCCTGCTAGCAAGACACTGGTTCGTAATGGATTGGTTTGTGCCGAACGGCGGCGACAAACTTGTAAAGAGCCAAACTTGTAAAGAACTTGGAGTTACCAGGTAAACCCAAAACCTAAGGTACGGGCGCCGACAGTCGTGAATCGCGGGAGCCGATTCCCACCTGGAAGGGGCCCACAAACCGGGGAGGTGTCAATGCGGAAGTTTCTTCTTCTCGCAGCAATCTTCGTTCTAGCCACCGGGGCCGTGTTCGCCCAGGGGCTGACCACCGGAACCCTCGAGGGATTCGTGGCCGGAGAGGACGGCGCGCCGGTAGCTGGCGCGGTCGTGACGGCTGTCGGACCCCAGGGGGCCCAGACCCAGGTCACCAACGACAAGGGATATTTCGTTTTCCGGGGCCTGCTGCCCGGGACCTACAACGTCAAGGCGGAGGCCGACGGCTACTCGACGATCATCCAGAGCGGCGTGGTGGTGTACATCAGCCGCCGGACCCAGCTTCCCTTCTCGCTCCCGAAGGGCATCAAGCAGGAGATCACCGTCACCTCCGAAGCACCGATGGTCGACATGAAGAGCACCACCACGGGCCAGTCGGTAAAGATCGACAGCTTCGCGCCCTACGTGCCCCTCGGCCGCAGCCTGCAGGCCACCGTGGCGATTTCTCCCGGCGTGGCTGACGGCGGCGGGACGGGTACGGCCAACGCCTCGATCAGCGGCTCCTCGGGTCTCGAGAACGCCTACTTCGTCGACGGCGTCAACATCACCAACAGCGGCTACGGGGCTCTCGGTGCCTACTCCATCGTCTACGGCTCGCTGGGTACCGGTGTGACCTACGAGTTCCTCGAAGAGGTCCAGGTCAAGACCGGTGGCTTCGAGGCCGAGTTCGGCCAGGCCGGTGGTGGTGTGGTCAACTCCGTGGTGAAGAGCGGCACCAACGAGTTCACGGTGGATGCGGCCTGGTACGAGCAGGTCGGATCCCTCGAGGGTGGCCGGCGGACCGTGGAGCTGACGCCCAATGTCGCCAACCGCATCGAGACCAGCCGACGGGATTTGGCGATTGCCTCCGGCGGCCCGATCATCAAGGACAGGCTGTTCTACTTCCTGGCTTACAACCCCGTGAAGACCGAGTCTGATTTCCGGCTCGTGAGCGGTGATTCCACGGTCGGTTACGACCTGAACAACGACGGCACGGAAGAGTATTTCGGTGTCGGTCAGACGATTCAGGGCGGCCGGGTTCCGGGTTCGGTGACCCGTACCCGTACGATCGACAACTATGCCGGCAAGCTTGCCTACTTCCTGACTCCGAACCACCGCTTCGAGGCGACGTTCTTCGGTGATCCCTCCGACGGTGACGTCGGCCCCCAGGCGCCGACCTCCTTCCTGCGTGTCCTGGCCGATCCCGCGGCCAACCCGAACGCGTCCGCCAGCGCTACGGGCCTCGACTGGGGCGGCGATCAGTACTCCCTCAAGTACCACGGCGTGTGGAGTCCGAACTTCTTCACCGAAGTGCAGTTCGCGCACAAGCGCAATACCTTCAAGGAAGTCGGCCCCGGCACCACTTTCCGCTCGATTTTCAATACCGTTGAAAACAATACGAGCGGCGGCGCGGGCTTCTTCGAGGACCTTGAAGACAAGACGGATCAGTTCTCGATCAAGTTCACCAACGTGATTGGGCCGGTCGAGATCAAGTACGGCTACCAGATGGACGACATCGACTGGCGTCAGCCCCGCCAGTACAGCGGGCCGACCTACGAAGCCTGGCTGCCTCGTCTGACGGGAAATCTCGTTGATACGGATGGTGACGGCACCGGTGACACGACGGAAATCGCTGGAGACGGTGGTCTGAACGACTCCAGTTATCTCCGTCTGACTTCCGGTACCGGAGCTTCCCTCGACTTCTTCGATTCCGACGGTGATGGCACGGCCGACACCTACAACGTCACCCGTACGGGCTTCGGTCCGATCGGCGAGTTCACCAACGCCAAAGAGCGCAACGCATTCGTCCAGGCGACCTGGGATGTCACGCCCAACTTGACGGTCAAGGGTGGTCTTCGTTGGACCGAGCAGGAGCTTACCGGCTCCGGCAACTACACCCTGCCTGTTTCTCTGATCGGCGGTGTGATGGCCGCTGGCTCGACCACCTACAGCCCCAAGCACTACACCTTCGATAGCGAGATCGCGCCCCGTTTCGGTATCACCTGGGACGTTCGCGGCGATGGCCGGCACAAGATCTACGGAAATTACGGTGAGTACTACCAGCGCGTTCCGAGCGACCTGGCCGTGCGACAGTTTTCGAACGAGGTTGGCCTCGAGAACGAAGAGTTCTTCGATGCCGACCTGACTATGCCGGTGTTCAACAGCACCTGTGCCCTTGCCGATGGCACTATTGTGGGTTGCCACCTGCCCCAGGGTACTGGCGCCGAGCCCGGTGTGATTCTCGACGGTTCCCAGCAGACCCGTGACTTCATCGAAGGCATCGGCCTCAACTTCAGCGACGCCACCAACGGCGAGCCCAGCAAGCTGCCCTACACCAAGGAGTGGCTGGTCGGGTATGCCTGGGAGATCAACGACTACACCTCCTTTGAAGCTCGCTATATCGACCGCGAACTGGGCCGCGTTCTCGAGGATGTTCAGTTCGCCTCCAACGAGCAGATCTGGAACCAGTTCTTTGGCCCTCTTACGCCCATGGGCGAGATCTTCCCGGGCCACGGCTCCTCCTCGTTCGGAGCTTATGTGCTGGCCAATCCCGGCACGAATGTGAACCAGGCTCTCTTCCCCAGCCCGGTGCGCGATTACAAGGCACTCGAATTGATCTTCCAGCGCCGTTTCCACAACAGTTGGATGGTCTACGCCAATTATCGCCTCGGTCGTCTGCGTGGAAACTACGAGGGGTCTTTCAGGAACGACAACGGTCAGTCCGACCCCTTCATCACCTCACTCTTCGATCTTCCGGCAGCCTCGCTGCTTCCTGACGGCAGTACGGTGGTTAGTGGGACATTGGCCGGTCAGTACACCAACGGGCCCCTTAACACCGACCGTCGCCACATCGTCAACGCTTTCGTGTCGAAGGATTTCGACAACGGCCTCAATCTCGGCGTTCGGATGACCCTGCAATCAGGGCAGCCGCGGTTCCCCCTCTTCGCTCATCCGACCTACCGGAATTCCGGTGAGATCCCGGGTGTGAACCCCACTTACTGGTGGTTGGTTCTTGCCGATTTCGACCCGACAACGGACAGTGATGGCGATGGTGTCGTCGACAATGACATCGATGGCTTCGGCGTCTTCCTCGACACTGATGCTACCCAGTCGACTTTCGCCGACCAGGATGTCAACCGTGACGGCATCGCCGATACCAACATCCTTTACGCGAGCGGTCCGCGCCTGTGGTCCTACGATGTTGTCAAGCGTGACTACTTCGGTCGGAACCCCTGGACCTACAGCTTCGACGTGCACCTGTCCTACGACTTTGATCTGGGCAATGGCAAGCTGACGGCCCTCCTCGATATCTTCAACTTCTTCAGCGACACCGAATGGCTGGGCTTCGATAACCGGGTCGAACTCCGTCCCGGAACGCCCAACCCCAACTACCTCAAGCCCACCTCTTACCAGGCCCCGCGCCAGTATCGTTTGGGCGTCCGCTACCACTGGTAGTCGATATCCTCACCGTTTGATCCGCGGGGGAGAGGCTACAAGCCTCTCCCCCTTTTTTCGTGGGTCGGCACGTGGGCGCTGTGTTGCAAGGCCGAGCCACGCCCTCTCGGCAGAATCGAGCAGGGGGAGCAAAAGGTACCGGAGGCGTCGAGATACCGAGATATGGATGGGCCAGCGCGGATGAGCCTTTTCCGGCCGAATGAAGCTGGACCCTCCTTTGATGGAGCCCTCTTGGCGCGGACCAGGCGGATGGTAGCCGCGGCAAACGAAACCTGCCCCACCCGGGGGCGAACAAGGTGGCCGACGCCGAGCCCCATCCGGAATCCTGTTGTCGCAGAGCAAACGCGGACCGGGGGTAGAAGTGATCCAGGTGAGCCGGGTAGGGGAGTGTGAGCAGTTTTATGGGGAAGGGGTATCGATGCGGGCTCTTGCTCGCCGGCCCGGGATCCGGCGAAACACGGTGCTTCGGTATCTAAGAGGGTAGCTTCAGGCCTTTACGCCTCACGCAGTCCCGTCGTCGACCGGCCAGAGAGAGGATCGAAGCGCGGATTCGAGAGCTTCTGGAGCCGGTGCGTACCCTTCGTACGCCTCGCGAGCAGCGTCTGGCGGGAGCGCGCATGCACCGGATCCAAAGGCGCCTGGTGGAGGCTTGCTGCCGACAGGTCAAGCTGCTCTCCGAATGGGGCGGCGATACTCTTCCCGGAGGTGTCACCCTCTCGCAGCTGCAGGATCTAGCCCGGGGAGACTCCATCGAGCGGCGCGAAGACGTCATGGCCCTGGGCGGTAGCGGGACGGGCAAGATCCATGTCTGCATCGGTCTGGGCGTGGCGGCCTGTCATCAAAGCCGGTGGGTGCGTGGCAGTAGAACGGGCCAGCCTGCTGGAAGAGGCTCAGGAGCAACCCCCACTGCACCCTGCCATCAAACGCCTGAGGGCGCTCGATCTTCTGGTGGTCGACGAATTGGGCTATCTGCCGTTCACCGAACGGGCCGCCGATCTGTCGTTTCAGGCCTTCAGCGCGCACCATGAACAGAGCCGTGTGATCGTCAATGCCAATCTGCCGTTTTTCGATTGGGCCCCAGTGTTCAAGAGCGGACGGTTGGCTGTGGCCCTGCCCGATCGTCTGACCCATCGGGCCCGGATCCTGGAAATGAAGGGCGAAAGCTACCGCCTGAGGGATGCTGGCCGGAGGAAGAAGCCGGGAAAAACCCCTGATTACGCCACCGAAATCCCGGTCGACTCTCCTCCCCGGTCGGTCCGGACACCAGAGTGTGTCGGGGGCCAGGCTCACTCTGGAAGGCTTCACTCCGCCCCCGGTGGGTCCGGTTTGGATTGCCGGGTGGGTCAGGTTGGCTTTGGTGCGCTCCCGCGAGCGCACGATGGCGTGGAGTCGGCACCTTTCTCGCCTTGCCGGCGTGGCTCGCTCCTAGTTGACACCGCTCGCCACGAACAATTTCGCTTCGCGTTGGCGTATGGTGTTTGTGGCGATGCGAGTGGCGGTCAGGCGAAGAGTGTGGCTACCGGGACCAACGCCGCTGAGGTCGAGTTTGGCGACGAGGTCGAGATAGCTGCCATCGGGCGCGAACTCGAGACGCCGGTACTCGACGGCCAGGTCGATGACCTCTCCATCATCGCGAACCACTTGCCACGTCAGCTCCAGCGGTGGCTGTTCCGGGTGCACCTGGGGAGGTGGTTTGATGACGCCGATCTGGACCAGGAGCGGTGTTGTGGGGTCGACCCGCCCGTCGGTGTTCACCGGCGGGCGCCCCGCGGCGTTTCCCAGCGGGTCGGGAAGGGGGCCGGAGGGATTGTTACCCGGGATCGGCTGTTGCTGCAGGAAGACATCGAAGACCGTCGCTGAACGGTCCGCCGGGGAGAGCAGGGTGAGATCAGTGAGGGAGAAGGTGTTGAGATCGGTACTGCGAACAGCGACAGATTTCTTCCAGCGCCCCATGCGCCGCAATCCGGGCGCCTGGATGACAATCTCCACGTCGTAGGAGGCCGCAGACAGGACGAGCGCTTCACGCAGAGCGAAACCGGAGGCGAGACGACTCTCAAGCTCCGGGGAGAGGGGGATCGAGATATCCCTCCGGCTTTCCTCGATAGGGACGTCCGCAATCAGAGCTCGGGTCCGCATGCGGAGTTCGAGTCGTTCGGGGAAATCCCCGCTTACCGTCAGAGGGTCCAGGTCGCCCAGATGAACGGGTAGAACCAGCAAGGACTTGTCCCCTGGCAGAGGGAAGACCTGCGGCCGGCAACTGATCTCGAAGGGCGGCCCTGCCAGCTCGACGGCTTTAGTGGCGGAATTCTCGGGTGCGAATTCTGGCGGTCCGGACGCAAAGCGGCCTCGACGAGCAATGACCTTGAGGCCCTTCCCGTCCACGCTTGCGCGGAGCCTGACATAGCGTCCGGCTCGTACCAGATCGACGGGTCGGTAGCCGATCAGGTAGTAGTGCGAGAGGTCTTCGGTAACCTGCTGCAGGCCACGGAGGTAGTTCTTTCCGCGAATGAAGCGACCGCCGGTCTCGTTGCCCAGGATGGCAAGAACTTCCTGGTGGGATATGGCGGAGTCGATCTGGGCGCCGACCTGGAGCGAGTCGAGCCATTCGGTGCCCAGGCCCAGGTTGTCCACCATCTGGCGGATATTCCTGGCCTGTTCGGCCCCTGTAAAGGTGTTTTCTTCACCGACATCGAACGAATAGACGCGAACCCCGTAGTATTCGAGGACCTCCATCATGCGCTTGAACCGCCGGGTCAGGCCGCCGGTGGAGTTGGTGTCCCACGAGCGTGTGATGGGAAAACCGCCGGAGAAAAGAACGACCGCCTTGGTTCCCGCCAACGGTCCGAGAGCCTGGCCGAGGCTCGTCAGGCTGACGTAGAAGTTGTCTCTCTCTGAACGGTCGAGTTGCGAGCCGAAACTGCCCGCGTTGCGAATTTGCTGTTCCCGAAAGTCCCGGGGTAGGGCCTGGGTCTGCTCCAGGCGCTGGCGGATCATCTCCTGGCCCATGCTGGATCCCGGCATGATTCGAATCGAGTCGATCGCCTCGTTCAGAAGTTTGCGGCGGGAGGTGAAGGATTGCACCGTCGATAGATGAGGGAGGAGCTGGTAGACCGCGACCTGGTCACCTTCGCGGAGGGTTTCCTTGAGCCACTTTTTGGCGGCGCGGCGGGCCTGGGAAATAGCCAGGGCCGACGGATTGAAATAGCCGTCGAAGAGGAGCACGAACCAACGTTTGCCCTCCTTGCGGGCACGTGCCGCCTGGCCGGCGGAGACCGGGCCCGTCGGAGCCGCCGCCGGGGAGGGTACGCCGTCCGGCCGCTCCGGTTGGCTGGCGGGAGTTTGCGGCTCGCCTGAAGCCCCTGAAATCTCCGGGAGGTTCGGTGATGCCGTGCCGGGTTCCTGGTTCAGAGTGATTTCGTCAAAAGTAATGATCGGGACTTCGCGTCGTCCCTCCTTGAGGTGAAAGGCTGACGGGGGCAGACCGCGCACGTGACGGCCCTTGCGGTCGACCACTACGACCTCGAGCATGGCCAGCTGGACATCCACGGTTTCAACCTTCGTGGATGTCGCTGGATTCTCCTCGCTTGGGGGCGGAGTTTCAGCCCAGGTTAGAGTCAGGGTAAGAAACAGGGCTCCTATGGCGAGCAAGCCGGCGCTACCAAGAAAAGCCCACCTGCGTAGTAGTCTGTCCAATGTCTAGTTTCCTGAAAGGGATTGGACGATCGCCTTGGCGTCCGGAGTCGCCGGGCTGTCCGGTCGCATTTCGACGAACTTCTTCAGGTTCTCGACGGCAGCGGGAATCTCGCCCAGATTGAGCTTGCAGTATCCGAGCTGGAGAAAGGCCTCGGCGAAGTTGGAGTCAGCGGCAATGGTCTTTTCGAAGTATTCGGCCGCTGTCTTGAAATCCTTGTTGTTGAACGCATCCGCGCCAAGGTTATAGAGGACGGCGGGATCCTGGCTCCCTCCGAGAGATGCGACCTTGGCCAGGATCTCCTCGGCCTTCTCCTTCTGGTCGGTTTGGAGGTAACAGTTGGCCAGCTCTTTGAGTGCGGCCACGTTCTCGGGGTCGAGAGTCACGACCTGCTCGAGCAAAGCAGCCGCTTGTTCGAGTTCCTCCGCCCGCACCAGAAGCAGCGCGGCCGCGATCAGGGCGTCCTTCTTGACCTGTTCCGTGGTGCAGTGCTCGATTTCCGCGCGGTAAGCGGCGAGAGCTTCGTCAGTTTGGCCCGCCGACTCCAGCAGTTTGCCGCGGATCATGTTGGCTCCCTCGAAGGCCGGATTGGTCGCCAGGCACTTGTCGATGGCGGTGCGCGCAGCCTCGAGGTCTCTCTTCTGGAGCATGGCGAAAGCCATCAGGTAGTTGAGGTTCGCGTCGTCTGGACTGATTTCGAGGCTGCGCTGGATTTCCATGACAGCCGCGTCGATATTACCACTTTGGATGCGCTCGATGATTTCCCTGTTGGAAAGCAGCGGTTGCCCCGTCCCCCATTCGCCGGGGTCGCCGCCATCGGGGTACATCACCATGTGATAGGTGACTTCGGTCAGCCCGTCGATGCCCAGTACCGGCGGGATGCCGCCGGGGGAGATCGGCCCCTTGTAGGCCCAGAAGCTTTCGTCCGAAGGGATTGCGATATTGCCGTCGATCTCACCGACGCGATAACCCTCCTTGAAGGCGGTGATGCGGTAAGTCGACTTGCGAATCAGCCCAATGATGTATCGGCCTTTTTTGTCGGTCTTGACCTTGATTGTGGGGAGGTCCGGTCGGTCGGCCGGCACGAGATGGACTTCGACTCCCTTGAGCGGCTTGCCCTCCCGGTCGGTGATCGTACCCACGGCTCTTCCCGCGGCCATGGCGGGGGCGGCGAGGATGCACAGCATGAAAAGCGCCGCAATGGCCGAAACGATGCGTCGGATCATGGGTTCCTATCTCCAGCAGCTCCAATCCCTGTGAGATGGAGCCGAGTGGTGGGCGATCGAGGGGCAGCCGCGGAGGGCAGGGTTCAGCGAATGGAAAAACGCACTACGAAGGTCTCGGGCTGCTCTTCGACCTTGAAGAGCAGCTTGAGATCCCTCTTGTGCAAGCCGTTTTCCGGAACGGGAAAGTACACGTAGCCGACCACCATTTGCCGGCGCCGGACTTCGACTGCGGAAGTCGATGTCGTCGAGCGCCGGCTGGTCGCTGGAAACATGCGCAGTTCCCGGTAGCTGAAGGTGGCAAAGCGTCCTCGCATGGCTTCGATGAAGTTGTCAGCCAGTTGCTCATCGGTCTTGGATCGGCGGTAGGAGGCCCGGTATTCCTTGTGGGAGACCAGGGGATAGCGCTTGCCGTTGTCGTCCTCGAGCACGAATGACTCCCGGTCGATGGTCATCGATTTCAGAGTCTTGTTCACCAGGGCGATGCCGAGAGGGAAGATGCTCTCGTCGCTGATGTACTGGGCGGCGCGGGTGTCGACACCGATGAAAAGCAAATCACCTTCGTCGTAATAGGTGAAGGGAGTGAGCTTCGCGGAAAGATGGCTGTCGGGGCGGTGGCTTCCGGTGCTGGCGCATGCGCCCAGCAGGATCAGCAGCGGCAGGGCGAGAAGCAGGACTCGAGGGGTGCAGGAAACCTTCATCGTTTCTTCCTTTCCCGTCGTCTCTCCTTGGAGGCCCTGTCGGTGGAACGAGGCCACCAGCGAGATTGCGGGCTCGGGCGGCCGACCGCCCGAAAAGTCCCCGCACCATGCTCACTTAGGTTCCGCGGGCTGTCAACATGAACACAGGTCAAGCGCGGCCGCGAAGCGGGCGATGACGATCGGCGATTCCGGGGCGGTCAGCGTTCGTCGGCACCCAGGTCCGCGGCGGCCGTTCCGTCGCCGTCGCCGTCCCGCACCCTGGCCTGGTTGTCGATGTCGGTTTTCGACAGGGCCGGTACGTCCGGATGGCCCCGGTCGACGGCAGGCGAGGCCGCCTGGATATGGAAGTCGTTCAGAGCCCGGTCGACGTAGAGCGGATCGCTGTCCAGGTTGTCCCGGGCTCCGCCCAGGGCGTTGACGTCGCCGATCGTCGGCAGGGCCGTGGCCCCCTCGTCGAGATAGAGGGAGGCGTTGCCGAACAGCAGGTTTCCCACCACCAGGGGGTCGGCGACGAGGTTGGTGGCGGTGTCGTCGGCGCTCTCTTCGATTCCGGGCCCGCCCATGAAGGTCAACAGGTTGTCCCAGATCTGCGGGGCCGCCTCCACCGTGTGGAGGGAGGGATCGGCGGTGGAGTCCGTGCGAGTGGCGCTGCACATCACGCCCGCGTCACCTCCGTCGGAAACCGTGTTGCCCACCAGCGAGGGGATGGCCCGGGCCGCCGCGGAGCCGCCGGTCGTGCTGAACTGGCCGGAGGCCTCGACCCGAATCCCGTCGACCGTCACGCCATGGACCAGGTTCGACGAGACGAGGGAGTTTTCCACCGCGGTGAGGGCCGCGTCGTTCAGGTGGGCCCCGAGAACGATGCCGCTGCCCCCGCCCTGAATCGTGTTCCGTTCGACCCGGACGTTGACCGAGGCGTCGGAGGTCGCCGGACGGGCTTCGAGCCGGATCGACGCATCGGAGGACCCGGCGAAGGTATTTCCGGCGACGACTCCACCGAGGGTTCCCGCCGTGGCCACGGCGTGAATGCCCTCGGTGCTTGTTCCGTCGAAGGAGGTCGAGCGGACGACGAGTACGCCTCCCGCAGGGTCGTCCGCGTTCATGTCCACGACCCGGCCGTTGATCGTCTCGGCTCCCACCGAGAGCAGCTCCAGCCGGTCACCGGCGGCCGTCAGCTCGACGCCGCTGCCGGAGTTGGCGAGGGTCAGGCCGTCGAGTACCACCGACGCCCGGGTGACTGCCAGCAAGGGGCCGGCCCCGGTGCCTTCCCAGCGACTCGGATTGGCCGCGGTGTCGCGCTCCCAGGCATGGGTCTCGGTGCCCGCGAAACCGCCCAGCAGGGTCGCGCTGGGGCGGCCGGCGCCGTCGAGAGTCGCCGGATCGCCGGTCACGGTACCCTTGATCCAGATCTCGAGTCCCCGATCGGTGGCGCGGTTGTGCCCCAGGGCGAGGCTGACCGTGGAATAGGCGTCCGCCCAGCTCAGCCCGTTGCCGGCGCCCGCGGCATCGGGATCGACGTAGACCCGCGGGCCGCAGGTCATGGCATCGGCTTCGGGGCGGCTGCTGCCGCTCGAGGCCTGTCCCAGGGGGCCTCCGGTGATCGCGCCGCTGCCCGCGTTCTCGGCGAGGCCCGCCACGAGGTAATACCGGGCTTCACCGGCCGGCGGCGTGCCGACCTGTTCGGCGGTGGTACCCGTGATCTGGCTGCCCCGGCACTGGTGGTTGTAGGTCGTCCATCCGCCCTCCGGGATCTCGCCCCGGTAGAGTCCGTAGGAGTCGGCACTGGCGGCGGCGTTCCACTGGAGGGTCGTCTTGCTGCCCGCCAGGAAGACCAGGTTCGTCACGTCGAGCCCCGAGCAGTCACTGTCGGCCGCGTCGACGAAGGAGTCGCACTCGTTGTCGATGTTGTCGCTGCAGATCTCGGCGGCACCCGGATTCACCGCGCCATCGGCGTCGTCGCAGTCCACGGCAAGACCGTCACCGTCGTAGGGGTCGGTGGGATCGCACTGGTCATACCCGTCGCCGTCGTTGTCGGGGGCTTCGTTGGCGCTGCCGTCGCAGGCCTGGTCGACGTTGTCGCAGACGATCTCGGTGGCATTGGGGTGGATCTGGCCGTCGGCATCGTCACAGTCCAACGGCAGGCCGTCGCCGTCATAGGGGTCGGTGGGGTCGCACTGGTCATACCCGTCGCCGTCGTTGTCGGGGGCTTCGTTGGCGCTGCCGTCGCAGGCCTGGTCGACGTTGTCACAGGCGATCTCGGCGGCATTGGGGTGGATCTGGGCGTCGGTGTCGTCGCAATCGCCGCTGTCGGTGACGTACCCCGCCGGCGGTGTGCCGGCGCAATCCTCGATGGTGTTGTTCGGATCTCCGTACGTATCACCATCGGCATCGCGGTAGTAGGTGTTGGTCGGCAGCCCGTCGTCGATCGTGCCGTCGCAGTCGTTGTCGATGCCGTCACAGACCTCCGTCGCGCCGGGATAGATCGAGGCGTCGTCGTCGTTGCAGTCACCATCGCACTCGGCGTAGTTGTCCACGTCGTTGTCGATGCGGACCGAGTGGTTGAGCCAGGGGTTGAACGACACCGCGCCGAAGACGCTGTCTCCCGACCCGGGGCCCGCACCCGAGGGGCCGCTCGCCGAACCCCACCAGTTGTCGATGGCGTTGAAGGCGCGGGTCGCCGTATTTCGCACCCCTTCCGTGTTGGAAGAAACGTCGTTCTGGTACATGCGGTTTTCGGGAGCCGTGCCCACGTAGTTGACGAGCACGCCCGTGCCGTTGAGCTTGAGCTCGTTGCAAGTCAGGTAGGTGTCGACCGGAGAACCCAGGTCGCCCGTCTGTTTGAAGATCCGGATGCCGGCGTCGAGCGCGTCGGTGATGTCGTTGTTTTCGATGCGCGTCGAACCGGTGTCGCTGCGCTCGGTGACGCAAGAGCCGGATTCCTTGCCCGCGATGCGAATCGCATCGGTTTCTTCGCCCGCTCCGATCACGTTGTCGTGAATGCGGGTCGTGTCGGCCATTTGCACCAGGACGCCGAAGGCGAGAGTGCCGCCGTCCCAGGCTGACGCGGGAGAAGCGGTGATCAGGCTGTTGCCGATATCCGTGCCGCTCGCCAGGCGAACCGACACGCTGCGGGCGCAGTAATTGACCTCGATATTGTCGAAGGTGTTGTTGTCGGCGCTGGCTCCCGGGCCGCCCTCGCAGGCCGGACCGCCGTCGACGAGGATGCCCTCGCGGGAGCGATGGCCGCAAATGTCGTTCCCGTCCGGGTCTCGAATCATGCCGTCGATGGTGAGGTTGGAAAAGGTGTTTCCGTCGGAATCGCCGTAGATCCGCAGCTCCGTCACGCCGTTCTGCTTGAAGCAGATGTCGGTGAAGGTGGAGTTGTCCACGTTCTGCAGGTCGAGGCCGATCTCATCGCCGCTGTTCTGGCCGCAGACCGTGCCTTCCCCGGTCGAGCGGATCGTCACTTGCTTGAGGGAAATACCGGCCACGTCGCTGATGCGGAACGCCGGCAGGTGGGAGCCGCCGGACTGGATACCGCTGATCTCGGTCGGCGAACATCCCGCGCCACCCGAGAGCCCCTCGATGTCGAGGATCTTGTTGCTCATGGTGATGTGTTCTTTGTACTCACCCGCGCCCACCAGCAGCAGGTCGCCGTCGACCGCGTTGTTGATCCCGTTCTGGATCTTCTCGCGACAGGCCGAAACGGACTCGGACCAGCCGAAGTCCACCGGTCGCTTGACCAGGACCGGCGCCGTATCACGGGCGATGAAGCCCGATGTGTCGAGGGATCCGCTGACGGGATCGCCGCTCCCCCCGCTCCCGCCGGAAGGACCGTCGGCCGCACCCCACCAGTTGTGGCGGGCGTCGAGGGTGCCGTCGCCCGCGTTGTCCACGGCGGTGGCATTGCCTGAGAAGTTGTTTTCGTTGAGGGTCGTTGCACTGCCGCTGGCGGCCTGGATGGCCAGCGCGCTGCCGGCCTGGCCGATCCACTTGTTGTGCAACAGGCCGAAGCCGGTGGTGCCGCCGCTGAGGACGAGACCGGTGTCGTTGTTTTCGACGCGGTTGCAGAAGAAATTGCCGCCGTTGACGTTATCGAGAATCACGCCGCGGCCGTCATCTCCGCCGCCGACGGAAACGTTGTCGTAGATCCTGTTGCCCTCGATACGGACATCGGAGCTGTCGTGAATTTCGATGCCCGCGACCCCATCGGCGGCGGAGGAGGTGCCGTTGTTCTGAATCCGGTTGCCGACGATGACGATCGTCTGGTTCGTGCTGCCTGCCGGCGGAGACTTGACCCGCAGGCCCGGGCCCTCGTTGTTGCGAATGAAGCCGACCTTGATCTCGAGCTTGCCGTTGCCGCCGGTGAGCAGAATGCCGGTGCCGGAATCCGGGTTCCCGTTGGCCCGGTTGGAGTGGATGTCCATGCTCAGAATGCGGTTCCACCCGCCGCTGATACCGGTGTTCTCCATGTGGATGCCGACCGCGCAATCGTAGGTCGACGTGTTGCGGATGTTGAGATTGCGCAGGCCGGTGTGCGTGGCGTCCCCGACGTGAATGCAGGCGTCGTTGGTAGCCCCATCGGTATTCACTCCGTCCCAGGTGACACTCGACGAGAGGATCTTCACGACATCGGTCGCGCCGGTGCCGTGGAGGTTGGTCACCGAGGCGGATCCGGCGTTGTCGATCACCACCGGGTGATCGACGATCACGTCTTCGGTGTAATCTCCTTCGGCCACGAGAATCGTCTCGCCGTCGCAGGCCATGCGGATCGCGTGGTTGAAGCTGAGGCAGGGACTGAGCTGGTCGTCGCAGGTGTTGCCCGTGTCGTCGCCCAGGGGATCGAGGTAGCGCGTGCCGACGACCTCGTTGACCGTGCCGTCACAATCGTTGTCGACCGCGTCCGAGCAGGCTTCCAGCGCGCCGGGGTTGACGTCCGCGCGGGTGTCGTCGCAGTCCGTGTTGTCGGCGACGTAGCCCTGGTTGTTGCCATCGCAGGTATCGATCGTGACATTCGGGTCGCCGTAGAGGTCGAGGTCGGCGTCACGGTACCAGGTCAAGACCGGGAAGTCCTCGTCGATCGATCCGTCGCAGTCGTTGTCCTGCCCGTCGCAGACCTCGGTGTTGCCCGGGTAGTTCAGCGGGTCGGTGTCGTCGCAGTCGACGCCGACGCCGTCGGGGTTGTTGGCGTCGCCGACATCGCACTGGTCCACGCCATCGTTGTCGCCATCGGGGGCGTCGGCGGTGCTCGCGTCGCAGTCGTTGTCGATGGCGTCGCAGATGGTTTCGGGCTGGCCGGGATTGACGTTGGGATCGACGTCGTCGCAGTCGCAGGCGTCGCCCCAGTTGTCGCCGTCGGCGTCCGCCTGGTCGGGGTTGGGCGTCGAAGGGCAGTTGTCTCCGGGCTGGGTGATGCCGTCCCCGTCGTCGTCACGGCCACATTCGAAGGTCGTGTTGAAGGGGCGGGCGAAGACGTTGTCGCGCAGAGTCGAGGCGTCTTCCTGCACCCAGACGGCGAAGAGCCCGCCGCTGTCGAAGTCGATGCCCACATGGCGGGCGTGGGCGGCGTCGTCCGCTACGTGAAGGGCGTCGAGCTGAATATTGAAGCGGTCATCGGTCCTCGAAACCCGTACCGAGCGGTGACCGTCGCGATGGTCGGTCCAGACGATGAAGTGCTGGGTGCCGTCCGAGTCGATGTCGACGGCGTCCGTACGGAACATCAGCTCGCTGATGGGCTTGACCGAGACAGGCAGCCCGCCGTCGGCGGTCATGCGGGTTGCGCGGACGAAGGGCCGGGTCTTGCCGTCGGCGTAATCGATGAAGACCACGCCGAAGGTGGCGCCCGCAGCGTTCCAGGCGACGGCCGGTCGGAGGCTGTCGCCGGGACCTTCTTCGAGCCTCTTGACAGGACTCTGGGCCACGCCGCCGGCGTCGGTGGCGACGAACTGCACCGTCCATTCGCCGGTGGCGTCGTCCTGCCAGACGATGCCGAGGCGCTGCCCGTTCCAGGAGAGGTCGGGGTGACTCTGCCGTCCGGTCCCGGAAGCGATCGCCACATCGCCCGCCACCTTGGTGCCGGCGCTGTCGAGGGCGGCGAAGAAAACGTCGGAGTCTCCGTTACGGTCGTCGTCCCAGACGATCATCCAGCGATTGTCGGCAGAGCTCCACGCGATGCGCGGACGGGAGGAGGCGCCCGCCTGCGTTGTGACGCGGACTTCGCCGCCGATGCGCACGCCGGCGGCGTCCACGCGGGCGAAGTAGATCTCCGAGGTGCCGTCCCGGTCGTCTTCCCAGGCCACCCCGTACTCGGTGCCGTTCCACGCCACGTCGGGGGCGGTGGCGTCGCCCGCAGTGGCGGCGGACACGTCGGTGGTGCCCAGCAGCGTGCCCTGGTCGTCGAAACGGGTCATGCGGATGATCCGTCGCCCGGCGGAAGGCTCGCTGTACACCGCTGCGGCGCTGGTTCCGGTACCGGCGACCCGTACCGTTCCGGTGTCTTCGGCCGAAGTGCTGAGCTGGATCGGAGCGGCGGTGAAGAACATGCCGACGCGAAGCTGGAAGTTGAGAGTCGTGGCGCCCTGGTCGGTGGTCAGGTCGAGCTGGAAGTCGAGGGCCGTCTCGCAGGGAACCGTCTCGTCGAGGGAGATCTCGAAAATACCGTCAGAGGCGTCGCCGCAGGGAGCCAGGTCGGGCCAGGTATGGGAGTTGTCGGTGATCGTCACACCGGCTACGGGAGGATTGAGGGAGAGCGTGCCGCTGACGCCGGTGGCGTCGAGCTGGCCTTCGTTGGACAGCGCGAGGGTCAGGCGCACGGTCTCGAAGGGATCGATGGCGCCGTCCCCGTCGCCCTTGCCGGGCAGGCCGTCGTCGAAGCTCACCTGGCGCAGGTGCAGCAGCAGGGCCGTGTCCTGGTTGAGGTCGGCGGTCATCGGATCGCCGGAGAGAGAGATGTTGTTGACCGAGACCCCCGAGGGGCGATCGTCCCAGCGCCGGGATGACGGGTCGGTATCGTCCCGGAAGGAGATCCGTCCGGTGCTGCCGGGCCAGGGATCGCCGGGATCCCCGTCGTTACGGCCGTTGTTCAGGCCATAGCGCGCGTCTCCGGGGACCAGGTGCAGCCTCGGGCGAGCTTCTTCATCCGCGGTGGCGGTGCTCTCGTCCGCGTGCCAGATCAGCAGGCCGTCACCGGGCAGGAGGCTGTCGAAGCCCGTTTTCTGGCGATTCTCGATCAGCAGGTATTCTTCGTGGGAACAGGTATCGGGGCGGTTGAATTCCCGCGCCGTGGCACTGTTCTCGACCGCGGGAAAGGAAGCCCCCAACTCCGTACCGGTCACCCGCTGGGGTTGGATCCAGCCGGCCAGGGCCTTGGTGTAGGCGCTGGGATGGGTCGGCCGCTCGGGGGAGTTCCCGTCACCACCCCACAGGCCCCGGGCCATCACGTCGAAGGCGCCGACGCCACGAGAGGTCCCGTCCCGGTCCCAGAGGGCCGGCAGGCCCAGGTGCAGTCCGAAGAGGTGGGCAAAGGGGCCGATGGTCACCAGGCTCGAGCCGTCGCAATCGAGGGCCGGAACCAGGGCGTAGTCTTCGATGACGATCGAGCCGCCCCCCGCGGCGGCGTCGTTGGTGGTGTAGGTGCCGCCAAACCAGTCGGAATAGCGGCCGAGGTGAGACCAGAGCTTCGCGTTTCCGCATTCCCCGCCGGTGCCGGCCTGGACGACGACAAGGAGATCGACCACTCCGTCGTCGTCGCCGGAGTTGGGCAGACCGTCGGGGCCGTCGTTGTCGTACTGGCCGAAATCGACGGTGGCGTCGTTGAGCGCGATCACCTCGTCGATGAATCCCCCCGCCGATTCCGTGGTGCTCGAGCACAGTCCATGGCAGCCCGCGGCGCCCAGGTAGAAGGCCTCGTTCTGAGCGGTGGTGACCCAGGGTTCCACCACGCCGTCGATCAGGTAGTTGCCGTAGGAAACCTCGTTGAAATAGTCCCGCAGGGAACCCGGCCGGCCGAGGCCCGTGTAGCCCGGAAGGAAGAGCTGGTCGGCCAGTTCCGAGGGAGCCCAGGGGTCCACCCCGGAATCGAGGAACTTGCCCGGCAGCACCACGTAGTCGAAGGATCCCGAGAGCGTCGTCAGGTTCAGTGTCCCGGCGGTCTTGCGCGCGTTGATGTTCGCGGGGACCACACCGGCGAGGGGACGGGCCGCGGTGTAGGCGCCGGCACGGTCGTCACGCACCCGGCCCAGGCCGGCGTCGGGGAGCGGCTGGTCGGGATTCCTGGGGGGGACGAGGGCCCAGCCGGGCATGACCGTGGCGAAAATGGCGAGGGCCACCAGGCAGGGCTGAGGGCGTCGGGTCGATCGGCTCACATGAACCTCCCCCTCCCGTCCTCACCGGACGGACAGGGACAAGGCGGAACATCAACGACCCCCGCGGCAGAAAGTGGGACGCGACGGGGTATCAGTTCCGCTGGCTCGGAAGAGGAGAAAACCACGCAGAACCCGTCGGGGTTCCGGCCCAGCCTCCCGGTTGCGTGTGATCCTCCCCGGTCACCAGCGCGAACGCGTCCAGAGTTGGATTTACGCTCTCGGCTTGACGGCAGCAAGTCTTTCTGCCAGGTAAGAAAAGAAAACGGGCCATAGCGAACAGCTTGGGGCTGTTTCGGAAGTCATATCTTTCGGGGGCCGGGGGCGTCCGCCTGGGCGTCGAGGGGCAGGGCGGCGGCCACCCGGTCCTCCTGGCCGGCCAGGGTGCAGATCGTGGTCATGACCTTGCCCGCGAAGTCATGCAACTGCCCCCGTTCAGGGTCTCTGACGGCCTTTGCGGAGAAGTACAGCGGCCGACCCACGTGAATGCTCACCCGGTGACGTCGGGGCAGCAGACGGCCCTTGGGAAGCGCCTCGAAAATCCCTCGCAGTCCGCAGGGCACGACCGGGCAGCCGGAGAGGGCCGCCATCCAGGCGATGCCCGGGCGGCCGCGGCCGATCTTCCCGTCTTCGCTGATGCGGCCCTCGGGAAAGATGCCCACGCTCTGGCCCCGACCCAGGGCCGCGACCACCCGCTCGATGGTCTCCCACGGCGAGCGGGAAGAGGCGGGGAGCACGCCCCAGGCATCGAAGAGGGCCGTCCAGAGCCGCGAGCGCCGATACCAGCGTTCGTTGATCAGAAAGTGGATCTCGCGCTGCGGATCCACCGAGCCGACAACCCAGGGATCGAGAAACGACGAGTGGTTGGCGGCGATGAGCACCGGCTGGTCCCTGGCCGGCAGATCCTCCCCGCGCTTCTCGAGGGCGAAGACCAGGCGCCCGGCGGGGAGCAGCCAGCGGTTGAGGTTGTAAAGCCACATCGGAGAAGGGTCCGTTCCGGGGGGACGGGCCGGCGACCCGTTTCGCCTCTGCTCGCCGCCGGCTGGTCAGAGTTATATCGTAGACCCGCGCCGCAATCGACCCGCTGCCGTCGTGGCCGGGTGCAGGTCGCAGGAGCTGTCTCGGTGAATCTCCCCAGCCGCACCACCGCGCCGCTGCACGTGACCTTCACTTTCGATTTCGCGGATCCCTTCGCCTACCTGGTCTCGAAGCTCGTGCCGCGAGCCTGCCGCGAGGCCGAAGCGGCCCTGACCCTCGAGCCCGTTCATGCCCGGCGTCTGGGCGCCGCGGGCGGAGTGCCGCCGAAACCCTGGCCGGCGGTCGAGGCTGCGGCGGCGCGGCTGGGCATGGAAGTGCGGGTTCCCCGGCGTTATCCCTTCGACAGTGCGCGACTGCTCGAGACCTGCCTGTTCATCAAGGACCGCTCCGGGCAGGAGGCGATGGCGGCGGTGACCGACAGCCTCTGGGAGGCGATCTGGGTTTTGGGGGAGGATCCCGAGTCCCGACAGACGGCGATCCGCGCCGGGCGCTCGGTGGCGGTGCCCGAGCCTGCCCTCGAGAAGGCCCTGGCGGACTCCCGCATGCCGGCCATGCTCGAGCGCGTCACCCGGCGGGCGGCGGATCGCGGTGTCGACGCCGTCCCCGCGATTCGGCTGGATGCGGGCCTGTTCGTGGGCTTCGAGGCCGTTCTCGACGGGGTGGCTCGACTCGGCGGCTCCCTGCCGACGGGGAAGGGCGGGGCGCGGGAAGGCCCGGGTGACGACGACGATCCCGCGGTGCCGGACTGGACCTTTTCCGGCTGATCTTTTTTCTTTCCCGCCTGTTCGATTTTTCGTCCCGGCCTTGACCCTGTCCGGCTTCAGTGTAGATAGCCGGGTGCCAGGGCTCCAGGGGGAGGGCGTCCCTTGCCTGAATCAGGGAGGGACCCAAGGTTGATCATCCGCACCCGCGGCGTTTCGGCGCGGCTTGCCGCCACGGCGGGGCGGGGACTGTCCGTTCTGAGGGCGGGCCTGTCCCTGCGCCTGTTCGCCATGGTCTCGGCTCCCGCCCTGGCCGTCCTGCTCGCGGCCCTCGCCTCCCGCGAGCCCGGCCCCGAGGTGGGGCTGATGGCCTTCGGCGCCTTTTGCCTGGGCCTGCTCGTGATCCCGCCGGTCTCTCGCTGGGCCGAGCAGAGGAAGAGCGATCGCGAGGAACTCCACGCCCTGCGCCGCGCCCGGCGCCGGACGGCTCTCCGGCGCTTCTGGCGTGTCGCCCTCGATTTCCAGCCCGCCGGGTGGGGTCGCGGCGAACTGCAGGCGCTGCGCTTCGTCTGCCTCAACACGGATGTCTCCCGGCCCCTGGGCGAACGCATGGCGCGGCGGCTGCGCGAGGCGTTGTCCGCGGTGCTGGCGGGTTCGTACTGCCGGCTCGAAGAACTGGTGTCCGCCGCGGAAGAGGCGGGGCTCGACAGCGGGATCTGCCGCCCCATGGGAGTCGAACTGGCTGCCCTGGTGTCGCGCCTCGAGCGCTCGAGCTGCGAGCCGGGCCGACCGCCGGTGCTCGAGGCCGGGGCGATCGTGGCTCACATCGACGCCTTGCTCGAGGCGACCGACCGGCTGACCGAACGGGTGCGACCACGCATCGAAGCCGATCTGCTGCCCATGTTGCGCTGGCTGTCGAGGGCCCGCTTTCCCCGGGGATCCGTGGAGGTGGCGGCCCTGGCGGCCAGTGGCGCCTCGACCCGCGTGGCCGTGCGTCCCCTGGACCTGGCAGCGGCGCTCGAAGGTTTCATCGACCGGATCCTGCGCCGGGGGCAGATCGACGGCGTCTTGCGGGTGGAAGTGCGCTGCGGGGAGGAACTCGACTTCCAGGCGCGCTGGTCGGTGCGGGATCGCTGGCACCTGGAGCCGGGGGTTCTGCTCGAGCCCCTGGCCGAACTCTCCGCCTACGGTGGCGAGTTCGCCATGAGGGAAGAGGTGGAAGCGGGCCGCGCCATCGTCGAGCTGCGCCTGCCGCTGGTCACACCGCGGGGCGCCGCGGACCTCGAAACCCTGGACGATGTGATCTGAAGGTGGCTGGTCGGGCGGTCACTCGTAGCGGAACAGTCTTGTGGCGAGATGGCCCACGGCCACCGTGGCCACGGCGAGGGCCGCCAGGTGGGGCAGGATCGCCGCCGGCGGATCGCCGAAACTCACCAGGCGGTGAAAGGCGTCCATCGCCCAGCCCGTGGGCAGGAGCAGCGAGAGCCGCTGCATCCAGGCCGGGGTGATCTCGATCGGCCACCAGCAGCCGCCGATGGCGGCCAGCAGGTTGGCCGTCAGGACTCCCAGGCCGATGGCCTGCCCCCTCGACCGGGCCACGCACCCGAGGCACACGCCGCAGCAGGCGCAAAACGCCGACCAGAGCACCAGGACCGCGAGCAGGGCCGGCAGCGCGGCGCCCCAGTGGTAGCCGAAGAGGAACCGCCCCGCCAGCAGGGCAAAGCCCACCTGGACCAGGGCCAGCAGCCACTTGCCGCCCACCTTGCCGGCGATCACGCCGCCACGGGAGATCGGCGCGCAGGCCAGTCGGCGCAGCAGGCCCTGTTCCCTTTCGAGGACCAGCAGCACCGCACCGCTGGTCAGGGTCACCAGCAGCGTGAACATCACCAGGGTTCCGGGGACCGCCTGGGCGAAGCCACTGGGCGGTTCGCGGCGCCGGCCGGCTGTGGTCACCTCGAGGGTGATGGTGCGCTGTCGTTGTCGCCGCTGCCGGAGATCTTCGGCGGTGGGCCGCCCGTCCCCCCCGCCGGCGGCCAGGGCCAGGTCGGCCAGGGTCGTGTAGACCGCGCGCATCGCCCGCACCTGGATGTCCATGCCCTCGAGGGGACGGTCCGTCCGGTCGATCACTTCCAGGCGGACGGTCTCGCCGGAAAGCACTCGCTCGGTCAGGCGGCCGGGAAGCGTGAGACTCCGCGCGGGGGTCTGGCCCGGCCGGGGTGTCGTGATTTCGAAACCCTGCTCTTCGAGGCGGGTGATGATCTCCCCGGCGAGAAAACCGGCGCCGGCTTCCATGGTCACGGCCAACCGGGGTGGTCGCGCCTCGTCGCTGCCGCCGAAACCGCCGGTGATCGAGCCGATGAAATAGAAGAAGACGATCGGCATGATGAAGGTCCAGACGATCGTCTCTCGTCGGCGCAGCATCAGCAGCAGATCCTTGCGGGCGATGAAGACTGCCAGGCGCAGCATCGTCACGGCCTCCCCGCCACGACCCGGGCTCGCCGCCAGGCGGCGAGCAGCAGCGCCAGGGTGGCCAGCGCGACCGCTCCCGCCGCCGGCAGCATGCCGCCGGGGGTCTGCCTGCCGTGCAGGATCTCCACCAGTCGTCCGAGAGCCCAGCCGTTGGGGGTCAGTCGTCCCGCGGCGGCGAGGAACGGGGGCATGACTTCGAGGGGGAAGAAACTGCCTCCAGCCAGGAGCAGGGGGAAACCCAGCAGCGTGCTGAGCAGCGAGCCGGCGCGGGCGTTGGGTGCATAGAGTTGAAGCAGCGTGAGGGCGGCGACGAGGGCCACCGCGCCGAGAGCCGACCAGGCGGCGGCCAGGGGCATGCGGGAGGCCGGCAGGTCGAAGAGCAGTCCGCCGCCGACCAGGGCGCCGGTGGCCAGCAGGCCCAGCACCACGAAGGCGGCGAAGAGTTTGCCGCCCAACACGGCGAGCAGGCTGCGGGGTGACGCGGCGAGGCGTGCGAGGGTGCCCTGGCTGCGTTCGAGCCAGATCTCCTCGCTGAGGGACTGGGCGGTGAAAAACAGCCCCATGAAGATCATGCCCGGCAGGAAGAGGGCGCCGATCGAGGTGAAGCGATCGTCCTGCTGCGCTGTCGACCCGGTGACGGGCCGGGTGACCGCCACTTCCAGGGCCGGGGGGAAGAGATAGCGCCCGGCGCCGTGGAGAGCGCGGCGGACCGCAATGGCGACGGCAGCCACCTCCTGGTCCGAGATGTCCTCCCCGCCGACGGCCTGGGCCGAACGGATCCTTTCGAGAGGTCCGGCGAAGATCTCCTGGAGATAGAAGGTGCCGTCGGCGAGGATCTCGAGGGTCTGCTCGGCGATTTCGGGGAGGATGTGCTGGGCCGGGTTCTTGACGAGCTGCAGGCGGGCCGGACGGCGTTCGAGCAGGGCCTGCCCAAAGCCCGGGGGGATGATCAGCAGGGCCGAGGCCGCGCCCCGGTCGAGCCGGCGGCGGCCTTCCGGACTCTCCACTTTTTCGACCCGAAAGAGTGCACCCAGCGGCTCTTGGGAGAACGCGCCGACGAGCAGGCCGCTGACGAAACCGGCGTCTTCATCGGCGATCAGGAGATGCACCCGGGGTCCCGGGGCCGTCCCCCCCCGGGATCCGAAGGCCAGGCCCAGCAGCAGGCAGACCAGCAGGGGGATCGCCAGCCAGAGCAGAAAGGTGACAGGGTCGCGCAAGCGGCGCCGCAACTCTTTGAGTGCCGTGATCCAGGCGAATCTCACGCTCGGGCTCTCCGCGGGCCGATCACTCCCGCAGTTCCCGGCCCGTGAGCTTGATGAACAGGGTCTCCAGGCTGGGGCGGGAAATGGTCGTTTCCCTGATCTCGGCCCCGGCGTGGGCGGCCGCCTCGAAAATGCGGGGCAGGGCGCTTCCCGCGCGGGGCAGCGCCAGGACCAGGCTGTCGCTTTCGAGTTGTACGCAATCCAATCCGTCGATGCTTTTCATGGCCGCGGCGACGGCCGCCGGATCGAAGCGACCGCTCAGGCGCACCAGGTCCTTTTCGCCGAGCATCGCCTGGAGCTGGGCGAGGTCTCCCTCGGCGACGATCGATCCGTGATCGATGATCGCCAGCCGGTCGCACAGATCCTGGGCCTCTTCCATGTAGTGGGTGGTGTAGAGCACGGCGGTGCCCATGTCGGCTTGACGGCGGACCAGCTCCAACAGCCGCACACGGCTCTGGGGATCGACCCCAACCGTGGGCTCGTCGAGCAGCAGCACTTTCGGTTCGTGCACCAGCCCGCAGGCGAAGTTCAGGCGGCGCTTCATGCCGCCGCTGAAACGCTTGACCGGCTCTTTGGCGCGATCGGTCAGGCCGACCTGCTCGAGCACCTGGTGCAGGCGTTGTTCGAGGCGACCGCCCCGCAGGCCGTAGGCCGAGCCCCAGTAGCGGAGATTCTCCGCGGCGCTGAGATCTTCGTAGAGCGCCAGGTCCTGGGGAACGAAGCCGAGGTGGCGGCGGGCGGCGACGGTGTCGCGGCGTATGTCGTGGCCCGCGATCCGTATCTCTCCGGAGGTCGGCGGGATCAGCGAACAGATGCAGGAGAGGGTGGTGGATTTGCCCGCGCCATTGGGCCCCAGAAGACCGAATACAGTGCCTGCGCGGACTTCCAGGCTGATGTCCGACACGGCCACCAGGTCCCCGTACTCCTTGCGCAGGTTCTGTACCTCGATCATGGCCTCGCGCATCAGATGCTCCTGTCGTACTCCGCCACGTCTTGGGTCCAGACCCGCACACCGCAATAACGCTTGCCTTCGGGACAGACGGGGCGCTGGCCGCATCGGTCACGGATCGAGCACGGGGGCAGCAGGAAGCGGCCCAGCACGGGATGGACCTCCCGTACCTGCAAGGCCTCGTCCCGGCTGGCGCGCCAGATTTCTTCCTGGGCGTTGTAGCACAGGCGCATGGCGTGCTTGTGACGCAGGGCCAGGTAGTCCCCGGACTCGGTGAAGCGCACGTTGACGGCATTGGGCAGCAGGTAGGCCAGCGCTTGGGTCGGGGCCCCGGAGCGGCGCAAACGCCCGATCGCCTGCCAGGTGCGCGCCATGGCCTCGTCGAAGAGAGTGCGGCACGAGGGTTCACCGGCGATCAGCGAGGGACATGTCACGTCGGGTTCTTCCCCCAGGTGGGCGAGGAGCAGCGGGCGGGAGCCGGGAGTCATGCGATGGCGCTGATCCTGGGAGTCGGCGCTGTGGGACAGGCGCTTGCGAAACGTGTAGTGGGCGTGGTGCAGGCAGCGGGACAGGGGAGCGAGGGTGGTCAGGTTCAGGGTCTCTCCCAGTACCGGATTGGCGGCCGGGTCGGCGACCAGTTCGAGCGCCGCCTCGTCGCTCAGGTCGGCCCGGCTCCGGCCCAGCACCTCCCGTACGGCGCGTGCCACGACGCCTTCGGCGTCCGCCGAGTAACCCACCAGCCGTGAAGCGCGGTTCCCCAGGTCGGCATCGAACTCGGCGCGGAAGGCCGCTGCGCGGCGGGGGTCGTTCAGTTCCGCGGTGTCGCCGGACAGGTGCGCCGGCAGGGGGGACGTCTCGAGGGCCGGTTCGAGAATTTTCTCGTAGTTCGGATCCCATCGCACCACCGCAGCCACCATGCGCTCGACGATCATGCCGACTTCCGCGGGAATTTCGCTCTGGCGGGCGGCCCGGCGATAGCGCAGCAGCGTCAAGGCCGAGATGGTGTGGTAGAGCCGGGCCCAGGTCGCCACCGGCAAGACGTAGCGCGCGGCCTCCTGGGCGAGGCGGCGGATTTCCTTCCGCCAGCGTCGGGGCTGACGCCCGCGGGCCGGGAAGACGTCGAAAAAGGCCGCGGCGGCGACCGGCTCGAGCTTTTCCCGCAGGGCCCGGTAGGCTTCCTGGGCGTGCTCGAGGGCCCCGGTGTAGAGGGCCTTCTGTTCCGGCGGCAGGCTCGGCACGAGGAACGTGTCGGGCCGCACCTTGACGTAACGCTGGGAGACCTGCTCGGAGTTGTAGAACGGATGGGCATGGAAGAAGGCCCACAAGGCGTGGCGCGAGACCCGGTCGATGGTGAAGCTGAAGTGGGCGTGCTGGAAGACCGTATGGTGCCCCGCCCGGTAGATGTCGGTGGCCAGGGCGTCCCGTCGCTCGATGGCCTGCCGGCGCTGGGCGGGGTCTTCGGCGAGATCGCCGGCCACTTGCTCGACCGTCACGATGCCCTGGGAGGCATAGCAGGTCCGCGCGGCGGCTACCGCCCCGTCGAAGGGCCGGTCGAAAGCGGCGACCAGCCGAACCTCCGGCTCGGGACTTGCAAGCCGCACCAGGACCTCCTCCCTCGCACCCGGGACCGGGTGCCGTCGTCGGCGGCGCACAGTGTAGCGTGAAGGGTTCCGTTCGGGGAATTCGGCGTGCCGGACGGTGTCTGCCGGGTGCCGGACGGTCGGGTTTGCCACGGCGCCGCGAGCGGAGCAGCATGGGAGTCCGCCCCGCCGCCCATGATTCCCGGGGAGTGCTGTCATGAACGCCTGGATCGAGCGCCTCAAGCCCGCCGCCTCGCGCCGGACTCAACTCGTCGCGGCAGCCCTGATGTGGTCCGTGGTGGGCGTCGGTCTGGGCGCTGCCGGCACGGTCTGGGCCGCCTCGGCCCCCTGGCCCTGGCCGCCGATTCTCGTGATCGGGGGTCTCCTGCTGGGTGCGGCCAAGGGCCTGTTCGTCCTGGCTCCGGCGGCCGGCCGGGTGGCCGGCCGTATCGCCCGGCGAAAAGATGGCAGCTGCCTGGGGGGCGCGTTTTCGTGGAAGAGCTGGTCGATGGTCGCGGTGATGATGAGCGCCGGCATGCTCCTGCGGCGCAGTCCGCTGCCGCGCCCCGTGCTGGGGCTGCTCTACGTGGCGCTGGCCACCGCCCTGTTCGTGGGCGGCGCTCGCCTGTGGCGCACGGTCGGGGCGGGTTGGGAGTGATCCGGCGCACAGGACGCCGCCTCCAGGCCGTTGCGGGAAGCTCGGCGCCTCGCGCGCAAGAAAGCCATGGGAGCGGGCTGTTGGATCAGCCCGGAGCCGCAGCCGGCGAGTCGCTGTCCCCGTCTTCCGAGAAGACCTGGGCCTGGAAGGTCGACAGGCGCGCGCCTTGGCGCCAGCAGCCGACGGGAAGCCCCGCCTTCCGGCACAGGTGATCGAGGGTCTGCACCCGGTCCCAGCCCTGTTCGGGGGCCACCTGCGGCAGGAAGACGGCCCGGCGGCCTTCCTTGTCGAGCCTGACGCCGTCGCGTCCGACGCGGATGGCCTCGGGGCTGTCGACGGTCTTGAAAGGTGTCAGCACGGAGATCTCGATGGTGATGTCTTTCAACTCCTCGAGGGTGACGGGAGAAAAACGCGGGTCGTCGAACGCCGCCTGGATCGCCATCGCCTGGACGACCTGAAAGAGGGGGCGGTCCTCCGCCATGTGGCCGATACAGCCCCGGAGTCGACGGTTCCGGTGAAGCGTGACGAAGGCGCCCTGCCGTGTCCACAGTCGTGTGGGCAGGTTTCGAGCCAGTGGAGCCGTCGCGCTTTCCATCACGCGGTGGAGGGTTTCACGGGCCAGGTTCAGCAGAATCCGGCGCTCGTCCGCGCCCAGCACACCGGCGTCGTCACCCGGGCGGGGCAGATCCAGGGCCTCGCTGGAGGCCTCGCCCGGGCCCGGATAGAAGGCCGCGGCGCCGTAACCCACGACCCGGGACGGCTTCCCCATCGCCGTCCAGCCGCTGTGGGCGTAACTGAGCACCCGGGCCTTTCGGGCCCCCATTTCCCGGGCGGCGGCCAGGGCCACGAGAAGCGGGCCCCGCCCGCAGGCGCAGGTCACCAGTCCCGGCTCACCCCGTTGCATCCGCTCACGGATGCGGCGGTGCAGATCGACGGGATCGCCCGAGACCAGGGCGAGCAGCGTCTGGGCGTCGATCTCCCGCGCCGCTTCGGCCGTCGGGTAGTGGGAGAGGTCCGAACTCGCCACGACCAGGGCCTTGCGGTGGGCAAGGGAACGGGCGAGAAGAGTACCCAAGCGCCCGGCCCGGCCCGGGTCGACCGCTCCCACCACGGCTGGCAGCAGTGGAACATCGGGGAAGAGGATCTGCGCGAAAGGCACCTGGACCTCGACGGAGTGCTCCCGCCGGTGCACCTCCGGACGGAACGTCACTGCGTCGCCGCCGACTTCGAGCAGGTGGGCAGCCAGGGACGTGTCGAGGCGGGCGATGCCCAGGGGCGTGCGATAGCCGGCGCCCTGGAAGACGGAGATGCCGGAAAAACCGGGAGCCGTGTGGTGGGTTCCCAGGAGCACGATCACGTCGTAGTCGTGCCCCCGGGCCTGGGCCCAGGCGTCGGCGGCGATCTGTCCCGAGTAGATGTAGCCCGCGTGGGGTGCGACGAGGACTGCGGGGGCCGTCTCCCCCCCGGGCACCGCGTCATCGAGGTAAGCCCGGATGCCGGCTTCGAGGGCCGGGGCCTCGTCGCTGTAGAACTTGCCGGCCACCGCGGGGGGCCGGATCCGGTCGGTATCACCCATGGCGGCTCCGGTCGTGCCGAGGATGAGGGCCAGGAGAAGGCCGAAGGATCCGGGCCGGCCTTTGGTGAATGCGGGCACCGGCGGTCTCCATCCTGCGCAGGGGCGATGGCCTCGCTCGAGGGGTTTTTCGAAGCCGAAGCCATACAGGGCGCCCGTCCGGCCCGGGAGCGAATCCGCGGGTCCTCCCGGAGGGCGGGCTGACAGGATGATAAGCCGTGTGCCGGGTTCCTGTCGAAAAGTCGACCGCCGTTGACTTGAGTCAACGACCGGGCGGGGCGTTGGTTCCATACTCCACCGTGTTCCCGGCCCGGCCGGGTTGCCGCCAGGAGGCTCAAGCCATGAGGATCGACCCCGACGCCACCCTCTACGAGATCACCGAGAGCTGGCCCGAGACCGTCGCCGTCTTCACCCGCCAGGGCTTTCCCCAGATGGCCCGGGAGGAGTTGCGGCGCAGCTTCGGCTCGCGCATTTCCCTGCGCCAGGCCCTGGCGCTCAAGAAGCTCGATCTCGACGGCTTTGTCGAGCAGCTCGAGGCCACCATCGGATCCGAGGCGCCGGTGGCGGCGGATACGGCTCCGACCCGGGTGGTGGGGCTGCTGCCCTGCCCCGTGCGCATCCCGCTGCTCGAAGCCTTCGAGCCCTTCATCGAGGCCTACCAGCAGCGCACCGGCCGGAAGGTGGAGTACGAGCTGCAGGCGGCCTCCATGGGTGCGGCCTGGATCGACGAGAACCTCAAGGGCGTCAGCCGGGAGGAGGATCTTCCGGAATTGTTCATCTCCGCCGGATTCGAGACCTTTTTCGATCCCAAGGGCCTCGGCCGGTTCCGGGATGTCTTCTACGACGGCCTGCCCTACGAGGAGTTCAACGAAAGCTTCGATGGCGTCGACCTGCGTGACCCGGAGGGGCGCTACTCGGTGATCTCCGTGGTTCCCGCAGTGTTCATGGTGAACATGAACGAGCTGGGAGACCAGCCGGTGCCCCAGAGCTGGGAAGACCTGCTCGATCCGCGTTTCGAGCAGCGGGTTTCGCTGCCCGTGGGTGATTTCGATCTTTTCTCGGCGATCCTGATCGAAATCCATCGACGCTATGGAGAGGACGCCGTCCGCCGGCTCGGCCGCAGCCTGGCCGCCTCGATGCATCCTTCCCAGATGATCAAGCTCGGGCGCAAGAGCTCGGCCCCGATCGTGACGATCATGCCCTACTTCTTCACCCGGATGGCCAAGGAAGGGGGGCCGATGAAGGCGGTGTGGCCCCGCGACGGGGCGATCATCAGCCCGATCTTCCTCCTCGCCCGCAAGTCCGCTGCGCGGCAGGTTCAGCCGCTGATCGATTTCTTCGCCTCGCGGGAGATCGCCGAAATCCTGGCGCACAAGGGGCTGTTCCCCAGCACCCGGCCGGACGTGGACAACCGTCTCGCTCCCGGCAGTCGCTTCGGCTGGCCCGGTTGGGAGTTCATCCGGCAGCAGGATATCGCCGGGCTGATCGAGCGTTGCCAGCAGCTCTTCGAGGAGGGGAGAGAGTCATGAAACTGGTCACGGTTTGCGGCCCCCCCTCATCGGGCAAGACGGCGGTGATTCTCAAGACCGTCGAGGCTCTCTCGGATCGTGGGCGGAAGGTGGGCGTGGTGAAGTTCGACTGCCTTTCCACGGAAGACGACTTGCTCTACGAGAAAGCGGGTATCCCGGTGCAGAAGGGCCTTTCCGGCCCTCTCTGCCCCGATCACTACTTCGTCAGCAACGTCGAAGAGGTGGTGGGCTGGGGCCGCAAGAACGACTTCGACTTGTTGATCTCCGAGAGCGCCGGCCTGTGCAACCGCTGCTCGCCCTACATCAAGGACGTGATGGCGATATGCGTCATAGACAATCTCAGCGGAGTGGGTACGCCGAAGAAGATCGGCCCGATGCTCAAGCTGGCGGACATCGTGGTGATCACCAAGGGCGACATCGTGTCCCAGGCCGAGCGGGAGGTCTTCGCCTCCCGGGTCAGCCTGGTCAATCCCGGAGCGATGGTGCTCAACGTCAACGGCCTGACCGGCCAGGGGGCCTGGGAACTGAGCACCCTGCTCGACGAGGACGATCGTGCGGTGGAGACCCTGATCGGTCGCAAGCTGCGGTTCTCGATGCCTGCGGCACTCTGCTCCTACTGCCTGGGCGAGACCCGCATCGGCGAGACCTACCAACTGGGTAACGTTCGCAAGATCCAGATCGAGGAGCGCTGAGACGATGCTCGTCGCAAGAGACCTGCTACAGACCCGAATCGACGACCTGCGCCGGGAGTACCCTTTCGTCGACTCCTTCTTCGACTCCCAGCAGCTCGACGTTTCGGCCGCGGGAGCATTGACACTGGGCGCCTTCCTCGAGCAGGCCGCCGCCCGCCACGACGACGACGACGCCGTTCTTTCCGCGGAAGAAGTGGCGGCCCGTCTCTCCGAGCACATCGAACAGATGTTGCTCTTTCTCGAGGACGACCGCGAGCGGGTGCGCACCCTGACGCTGCTTCCCGGTACCGACAAGTGCGGTGAGCCGGAAGGGTTCGAGCGGATCGATTTCAAGGCCGGCGAGACCGTCTGCATCGTCGGGCCCACCGGATCGGGCAAGAGCCGTTTGCTGGCGGATATCGAGTGGGTGGCCCAACGGGATACGCCGACCCGCAGGAGCGTGTTGCTCAACGGGGAAGCGCCGTCACGGCAGTGGCGCTTCTCGCCCACCCACAAGCTGGTCGCCCAGCTTTCCCAGAACATGAACTTCGTGATGGACCTGTCGGTGGAGGAGTTCCTGCGGATGCACGCGGAAAGCCGCGTGGTGGCGAACCCCGAACCGCTGATCGCCCGGATCCACGAGGAGGCCAACCGCCTGGCAGGGGAGAGTTTCAGCGCCACGACGCCCATCACTTCCCTCAGCGGCGGGCAATCGCGCGCGCTGATGATCGCCGATACGGCCATTCTCTCTCGTTCGCCCATCGTCCTGATCGACGAGATCGAGAATGCCGGAATCGATCGCAAAAAAGCCCTCGAGCTGCTGGTCTCGGAGGAGAAGATCGTGCTGATGGCGACCCACGATCCCGTGCTCGCGCTGATGGGATCGCGGCGCCTCGTGATTCGCAATGGCGGCATCGCCGAGGTGATCGAGACCAGTGAGAAGGAGCGGGAGATTCTTTCCGAACTGGAGGCCATCGACCGCCGGCTGATGACTCTCCGCCACAAGCTGAGAACCGGTGAACGGCTGGTCTGACGGCACCCGCGGAGACGGCCGCGGACGCTGCGCGCCCCTCCCGCCGACAGGCGCCACTGAACATGACCAGGGGAGCCCGAAGCGTCCCCGACCCAGGAGATGACCGATGCACGACGGATGTTCCGGACAGTTCGACAACGGCAGGCAGGTGGCCGACAAGGTACGGATGATGGGATTCGATATTCAGCCGATGCCGATGCCCCTCGAGATCCATTGCGAGAACTGCGACAAGACCTTCACCATGCAGACCTTTCTCGCCTCCTGTCCCCACTGCGAGATGGTCTACGCGGTCACTCCCTGCCACGCCTTCGATCCCGCCAATGTGATGGCGGCCGGTGTTCGCTACTGATCTGCCGTATTCTGGGAGACCGGCCGGGAGGCGTTCGGCTCTTCCCGCCGCTGCGCGCTGTCTGCTGTTTTTCCGCCGTTCCGCGGACTCGGGGTGTGCGATGTTGAAAGTCTTGCCCTGCCTGGATTCGGATGGCATGGCCGCGGCGCGGAGGCGCGAGCTGGATCTTTCCCGGGATGTCGCGGTCGAGCTGGGCCGATCGGCCGTCGAGATCACCGGGAAGGGCTACTATGTCTGCGAAGGCGGCCGGCGGGTCGATGTGAGCCGGTCCGTGGCCGCGGCGTGTGCCGCCAAGGTGAGCATCCCTCCCGAAGCGGCTCTGCCGGCGGGTGACGCCCCCCCGTTTCCGGAGACACGGGTCCAGGTGACCAACGAGACGACCCTCGGTGCGGCGCGACGGCTCGCGGCCGGGGGCCGGAAGGTGGTGGCCCTGAACTTTGCCAACGGGACGGAGCCGGGCGGGGGCTTTCTCCGTGGCGCCACGGCGCAGGAGGAAGCGCTGTGTCGTTCCAGCGCCTTGTATGCGACGCTGGTGGACGATCCGATGTATCGGGTCCACGGTCGGGACGCGCCGTTCGAAGCGAGTGACTGGGTGATCTATTCCCCGGATGTCCCCGTGTTTCGTGTCGATGACGGCACGGCCCTCGGGAAACCCTGGCTGCTGAGTTTCATCACCTGCGCCGCGCCTTATGAGCCCGAAATCGGCCAGCCGGAGTCGGGGGACCTGTTGCAGCGGCGTATCGGGAGAGTGCTGGCCGTCGCACGGGCTTACGGACACGCGACACTGGTGCTCGGGGCGTGGGGTTGCGGCGCTTTCGGCAACGATCCTCAGCGGACGGCCCGGGATTTTCGCACGGCCCTCGAAACGGAGTTCGACGGCGCCTTTTCCGACGTGGTCTTCGCGGTCGCCGACTGGTCCCGGGTGAGGCGCATTCTGGGGCCTTTCCGTGACGTTTTCGTTTGAGGCGAAGACAGCCCCCGGCCGGTTCGAGGGGGGTCAGGCGGAGCTGCCGCGGTGGAGGTTGGAGTCCACCACGACGGGGCCCTCCGGGGCGCTCTCCCCGGGTTCGGGGAGCGGCCGGCGGAGCAGGCGCCGCAGCAGGTACCAGGGGCGGTCCGGGGTCGAGCGGATGTCGAAAAGAGCCATGGCGGTGTAGGTCAGCAGGGCCGAGCGCAAAAGCCAGTGCCAGAGGGCGGCGGGGAGCAGCAGCAGCACGAGCCAGGCCACCAGGCGCAGCATCGCCGCCGCCGCGGTCGCGGAAGGATGCTGGCGCCAGGCGTAGAGGCCGGCGCCGAGCCCCGCCTGGAGCAGCCAGGTGGAAGCGATGAAGACCAGCGGGCCTGCCAGGGGCGCACGGCGCCAGGCCCGCAGCACGACGAAGAAGGCCGAGCGCACCCGCCGCCGGCCGTCGGCGACCATGACCAGGCGACACCAGAAGGCGCCGGCGCCGACCAGGGCGATCCAGCCGGCCATCGCCAGGGCGTGCAGGCGGGGGAGCCGTACATCGAGGGTGACGGAAGACCAGCCGGCCACCAGGCCGTGCAGGGCGATCTTCCCGGCCGCCAGGGTGATCACGCCCAGGCCCAGCAGGTCGAGCAGGACGGCCAGCAGCGCCACCCGCAGCAGGGTCCACAGCCACGGCGTACCTTCCGCCACCACGCTGTGGAACGCCCCGTGGGGACGTTCGCCGAGGCGCACCCGGTCCAGCCAGACGATGGCGCCGGCGGTCAGTACCTGCTGGCCGAGCAGGGCCAGGGCCGCGGTGATCGCGATGGCGGCGCCCGCGGCGGGCCCGATCTCCATGAACAGCGTGATCAGGCGGGGCAGGTCCAGGCGGGAGCTGCTTGCGGTCAGCCAGGTGCTGCGCCCCGCCCCGGAGGCCAGGGCGGCCCGCATCACCAGCATCGCCGGCGCTCCCGCCAGCACCAGCAGGATCCAACGCAGGCCGATCAGGCGCAGCGACCCGCGCACGGGGCGCAGGCCCCGCAGCAGTGCGCTCCGCTGCCCGCTCACAGCCACAGGGAAAGCCCTGCCGCCAGCAACTGGGCCAGCGCGGTCATCCAGCCGCTCCACTCGGCGGTGAAACGGGGGTCGGCCTCCAGGCGGCGCCCGTTGTCGGCCGGCGAGCCGTCGAGCAGGATGCGGTGCGTGGGGTCGATCCGTACCTCCACCAGCCGCCCCCGGCGCTGCGTGCGATAGGCCCTCCAGGGAGCACGGCCGTCCCAGTGGTCGGTGATCACGAGCCCATCGTCGAAGACGAGCTGCACATCCACCGGGAGGTGGTCCCACGCCGGTCCCGCGACCTGGGCCCGGCAGGCCTGGAGGGTCGGCCTGTCGTCTTCCTCCTCCGGCCCGCTTGCCGCCTCGGCCGCCGCCGCGTCGGCCTGTTCCGGGACGAAGCCCTGCCAGGACACCGTGCCCTCCACCGCGGCGCCGGGCCGGTGTCGTCCCGGATCGCTGATTTCAACCCACACCCGGCCCTCCGCGTCCCGGGTGTGAGGCAGGTCCATCAGCCGCCACTGGGCGTCCTCCCCGGCGCCCTCGAGGGGGACCTCGATCCGGCCGTCCGGCGAAGGGTAGCTGCCGGGAGGGACTCCGAGACGTTCACAGCGCAGGGTCTCGACCCGGTAGTCGGGCAGGCGGGGCCGGTCGAAGGCCTCCCGCAGGAAGGCCGCCGGCTCCCGGCCGGCGCCTTCCGCCATGGCGGCGAGAAAGTCCTCCGGCGCCGGATGCCTCATGCGCCATTGCCGGTAGTAGGTGGCGAAGCCCGCGTCGATTCGCTCGCGGCCGAAAAGTCTCTCGGCGGTCATGATCGTCAGCGCTCCGCGGGCATAGAACTGCATGGCGTGCGTCGTGGGCTTGAAGAGGAAGGTCGGCTGGTGACGCAGGGGCTCGTCGATCTTTTCCCCGAGGGCGCCCAGGCCGAGGCGGAAGAACTCGGCGATCGGCGCCTCCCGGCCGAAGAGCGTCCCACCGCTATGCCCGGGGCCGAAGAGGTCCTCGGCCACCCGGATCTGCCAGTAGCTCGTCAGCCCTTCGTCGAGAAAGGCGTTTTCCTGCTCGTTGCTGGCCAGCAGACCGTAGAAGTACTGGTGGACCAGTTCGTGAATCAGCGTGTTGTCGGCCATCGCCGACGCGCTGCGCGGCCAGGACTCGAGCGCGTCGCCGGCCACCGAGGAGACGACGAGGGTGGGGTACTCCATGCCCTCGGTCCGGTCGCCGAGGGCGGTGGGAACGACGATGGTCAGGGTCGGGTAGGGGTAGGGGCCCACGGCGCGGGCCAGGGTCGCGAGGGTGGCGCGGCAAACGCGCATCCAGCGCTCCACCCGGCGGGTCTCTTCCCGGGGAGCGACGAGGTGGATCTCCACCGTCCCCGCCCGACCCGGCGCATCGAGGGTCTGCACCGCGTCGATGAAGTCCCGACCGAGCACGAAAGCGAAATCGTGGACCGCCTGCTGGACGAAGCGATGGGAGCGGGTGCCGGCTTCCGCCGCTCGTTCCGACCCGGAAACACGCCGACCGGTGGCGCCCACGGTCCAGCCGGCGGGAGCCTCGATGGTCACGTCGTAGTCGGCGAAGTTCGCGTAGAACTCGGCGGTGGCGTGGAACTGCCGCGCGGCCCAGTGGTCCTCGCGGGCGCCCCGCACGCCCCGGGTCTCGAAGGCCGCCAGCTTGGGGAACCACTGGCCCACCAGGCAGTATTCACCCGCGCAGCCGGTGCGGGCGAAGGGGTTGGGCAATCGCCCGGAAAAGGTGATCTCGAGTTCCATCCACCGGCCCGCCGCCACCGGCCGGGCGAGTTGCAGCTCGATCAGCGTGCGGTCGAGGGGGTTGCCGTCATCGGGCTGGACCGCTTTCCACGGCACCTCCAGCGCCGGCTCGCCGGGCGTCTTCTGGAGCACCCGCTCGACCTCGATCCAGCCCCAGGGGTCGGGAAACCGTCGATAGAAGTCCTTGAAGTCGAAGCGCCGGAAGCCGCTGTATGCGGACTCCTGCAGCCAGGTACTCGAGCGGTTGGCAAAGGCGTTGAGGTAGAGGTGGAGGGGCGCGGTCTCCACCGCTGTCGCGGAGGGATTGCGCCAACGCAGGGTCTGCCGGCCCTCGAAACGACGGTCGGCCGGGTCGACCCGCACTTCGATGCGATATTCGAGTCCCGTGGAGGACGGCGCCGGGTCGGCCGGGGCCGGCACGACGACGGCCAGGCCCAGGACGAGCAGCAGACTCCGTCGGGCGACGCTCACGAAGAGGAACTCTGGCTCCCCGGGCGGCGTCCCGGTGTCACGCTGGATCGGCCCGGGTCGGGTCGGGGGACCCCGGTTTTTCAGAGGTGCGCCAGGGCACCGCGCCGGAGGTCTGGAAGGCCCGGGTCGTACCGTCGTAGGAGCCGGCCGCCGCACCGGTGGGGCCGCCCTTCTCTTCCTGCAGGCCGGCCTGCCGCCATCCGGCGTAGCCCCCTTCCAGGTAGCGCAGCCGCCGGAACCAGTGGTGCGCCAGCTCGTGAGCCACGTGCCGCGCCGGCCCTCCCGTGCGGCCGTCGTCGTCGACCAGCACCACCAGCTCCTGGGTCAGCGCGCGCTGGGGAATCCAGCGCAGGGCCTGGGAGTGGGGGGTGTGGCGGGCCCCGGGGACATGCCCGGCGGCGAAGGCTTCGGCTTCGCGCAGGTCGAAGACATGCACCTTGCCCGAAGGGGACTCCACCGAGTCGTCGCCTTTCTCGAGCAGGGAGGAGAGTTCCGCAGGATTCAGGGGTTGGATCATTGGGCCTTGGCCTCCTCGATGGCCGTCACCAGGGCGGGAACCACCTCGGCGACATCCCCCACGATACCGTAAGTCGCCTCGTTGAAGATCGGTGCCTCCTTGTCCCGGTTGATGGCGACGATGCACTGGGCGCCGCGGATCCCCACCACGTGCTGGATCGCTCCCGAAATGCCGAGAGCCACGTAGAGCTTGGGGGTGATCGCCTGGCCGGAGGAGCCGATCTGGTGGGCGTGGGGCAGCCATTCGCTGTCCACCACCGGTCGCGAGGCGCCGATGGCCGCTCCCAGGGCCGAGGCCAGAGAGCCCACCAGCTCTTCGAACTTCTCCTTCGAGCCCAGGCCGCGGCCACCGGCGACCACCACTTCCGAGGCGCTCAGGTCCACGGTGCGGTCGCCGACTTCGCGCACTGCGAGCACCTTCCGCCTGAGGGCGGCCTCGTCGATGGCGGCGGTGCGGGTGGTGACCGTGGTGTCCGGGCTTTCGGGCAGCTCGTCGGCGGGGAAGGCGCCGGACTGGAGGGTGGCGAAGTGGGGGGCCGGGCCGTTGTCCACGGTGCGGGCGACGAACTTCGCGTCGTAGGGCTGGCGGAGGAAGATGGCCCGCTCGCCATCGAGTTCCACGCCCACGCAATCACTGAGCACCGGCGCGCCGGTGGCCGACGAGACCAGGGGCAACATGTCCTGGGCCAGGTAGGTGTGGGCCATCAACACCCACTCCGGGCCGATCTCCGCGATCAGCCCGGCGATGGCCTGGCGGTATCCGTCGGGGGTGTACCGGGCCAGCGCAGGATGCTCGAGGGCGACCACCTCGTCGGCCCCCTTGCGGGCGAAATCCTCGGCCAGGTCGCCGGCCTGCTCGGCCAGCACGGCGCCGATGACCTGTCCGCCCCAGGCCTGGGCCAGTTTTCGTGCGGCGGCCAGGGCTTCCAGCGAGCCCCGGCGAATCCTGCCCTCTTCGTGTTCTGCGATAACCAGGATCTTCTTCGACATCGTCACGCCCCCTTCAGATGACCTTCGCTTCGCGACGCAGCTTTTCCACCAGTTCCCGGGCGGCGACGTCGGGCTTGTCGGCTTCGATGAACTCGCACTGCCCGCCGGCCTCCGGAGGCGCCATGCTCAGCACCTCGAGCCGCTGGCCGGTGCCGCCGATCTGATCGCTGGACAGGCCCAGCTCGGTGGGCGTGGGCTGGGTGACCTTTTTGCGCTTGGCGGCCATGATTCCCTTCAGCGACGTGTACCGCACCTCGTAGATGCCGCTCTGGATGGCCAGCACCGCCGGCAGGGGCACGATCGATTCTTCCTGGCGTCCGGCTTCCAGCTCGCGGACCACCTTCAGCGAGCCGTCCTGGACCTCCACGCCCATGGTCAGGAACACCGCCGGGCGGTCGAGCAGGCCGGCCAGCAGGATCGGCGTCTGGCCATAGCCCTCGTCGTCCGACCGGGTGCCGCAGAGCACCAGCTCGGCCTCTTCGTGACGGGCCACCGCGGCCAGCACCCGGGCTACGGTCATCGGATCACCGCCCCGGTAGTCCGGGTCGGAGAGGTGGATCCCCCGGTCGGCGCCCATGGCCAGGGCGGTGTTGAGGGCCTTGCGGGCACGGTCGGGCCCCAGCGTGCAGACCACCACCTCGCCCCCGCCCTGGGCTTCCCGGATGCGCAGGCCGGTTTCCACGGCGTAGCGGTCCGATTCGTTGACTTCCCAGTCGAGGTCGGCCTGCACGATGCCCCGCCCGGCATCGTCGAGCACGAGGCGGGCGTCCTTGTCAGGCACCTGCTTGATGCAAACGAGGATCTTCATGTTCGTTGTCCTTCAGGAGATGAGGGCGTTTCCGCCTCGCCGGCCAGAGAGGGCCCCCGCCCCGGAGGGCGGGCGGAGAGCACGGATGAGGCGCGAAGGATACCGTTTGGTTAGCATGTCCGGCAAGGCCGGGGGGCGATCAGCGGGAGCCTGACGCGGGGCGCAGCCGGATCGCCTTCCCATAGGGCAGGTAGAGGGAGCCTCCCAGCCGGGCCAGGGGGGCCAGGCGATCGGGGTCGATGGTGCCGCGTTCGTCGAGCAGATCTTCTCGCACGTGGGCCAGCAGGACCTCTCCGAAGACCGCCACGCAGGAGCCGATGGCCACCTCTCGGCTCAGCCGGCATTCGAGGTTCACCGGAGAATCGGCCAGGCAGGGCGCCGAGACGCGCTCGGCGGAGAAAGTGGCCAGGCCGGCGCGGTCGATCTCGCTCTCGCCGGCGGGGAGTTCGTCGGCGCTGGCTTCCATGGGCCCGGCCAGCTCTCCCGGGACCATGTTGACTACGAACTCGCCGGTCGCCTGGATGTTGGCCAGGGTGTCCTTGGTCTCGCCGCTCTTCTTGGTGCGGGCGATGGAGACCATCAGGGTCGGCGGGTCCGCCGCCACGCCCTGGAAGAAGGAGAACGGCGCCAGGTTGGTGCTGCCCTCGGGCGAGCGGGTGGAGATCCAGGCGATGGGCCGGGGAACGATGGCGGAGATCAGGAAGAAATAGTTCTGCGCCGGGGTCAGTCGGGCGGGATCGATCTTGACGCGGCTGGTGTCCGTCATCGCTGGAGCCTCCGCCGGGCGTCGAGGATCAGCTCCCGCATCCCCTCGGCCTCCTCGCCGCGGGGACAGCAGGAGAGGAAGGCCTCGAACTGGCCGATCGCCTCCTCGTAGCGGCCCAGCGCGAAGAGGATGCGTCCCCGGTCGGCGATCTCGCGGGGGTCGTCGGGACGGATCGTGAGCATCATTTCGGCGGCCTCGAGGGCCAGGTCCAGTTCCCGGTGGGTCCAGGCGTGGATCTTGATGTCCCACACCAGGCGCGCGAGGGCCTGGGTGGCGGTGATCTCCCGCAGATGGCCCTCGCGGAAGGTGTCGTGCCCCCCACTGCGGGTTTCGATCCACCGGCCGATCGCCTCCCGGCTCCACTCCTCGAGGCCGCTCTCCGGGTCGAAGAAGCGGGCCTGTTCTTCCCGTCCCAGGCGGAGAAGGAGTCGGTCCGGCAGGCCCACCGGGGCCAGGCGGACCCCTGAGCGGCGGCCCACTTCGATCAGGATCACCCCGAGCAGGGAGGGGCCCGCCTGCCTGCCGGCCAGGGCGACGTCGATCAGCCAGTGCTCCGGGGCGGGATCTTCGGGCCCTGCGAAGCCTTCCTCGGTGAAGAGCAGGCGCGCCAGGCCGCCGGCGAGAAAGCGTGGATGACGGGCCGTGCCCATCGCGCGACGCGCCCGCCTTCCCAGGCGATCCAGCTCCGCCAGGCAGGCGGCCTCGTCCACTTCGCGCCCCCCGATCCGCGCGACGGCGAGGGCCCCCTCGGCCAGGCTCCACGAGCCGTCGGGTTGGGCCAGCAGGGCCTCGAGGGCCCTGTTTGCACGGATCTTCGCCATCGCTGTGTCCTGTCCGCGCCACCCCGGCTCGGGGGTGCGGGGGTCCAAGGGTGCCACAAGAGCCTTCCCGGTACATGCTGGGATCCGGCATGGCCTCCGCGCAAGGCGCGCCGGGGGAGGGCTGCCAGGGCGCACGGCCCGTGACGCCCGCGGGAGACGACGGCAGGTGGCTTGGCGTCTGGCCTGTTTCTACTTTCTGCTCTTCGCCTACCTGGGGGTCTTTCTGCCCTGGTTGCCGCCCCTGCTGCGCTCGCGGGGGCTGGATGCCGCGGGAATCGGGCTGGCGCTGGCGACCGTGCAGGTCTCCCGCTTCCTCCTGCCGCCCCTGTGGGGGCTGGTCGCCGACCGGTTGAACCATCCCCGGCGATTGTTGGCGCTGGCCTCGCTGCTGGCGGGGAGCAGCCTGGTGGCCCTGGCCTGGGCGGTGCATCCCGCGGCGATTTTCGCCTGCCTGGCGCTCCACGGGTTCTTTCTCGTGCCCCTGTTTCCCCTCGCCGAGACTCTGACCATGGCTGCCCTCGGGGACCGCCCCCAGGGGTACGGTCGGATTCGCTTGTGGGGCTCGGTGGGCTTCATCGTCGCCAGCTTCTGCCTGGGCATGGGGGTCGACCTGGAGGGCTTGTCCGAGACCTCGATGGTGAGTCTGATGGGCCTTCCCCTGGCCCTGGGAGCGGTGGTGGCGCTGGTCCTGCCCGCGCCACGGGCGCCGGGCCGGCGATCGGCGGTGGAGAGTGCGGGTCTGCCCCGGGCGGCCCTCGCCGTGGTGATCGTGGCCGCCGGTCTCGGCCAGGGAGCCCACGGGCCCTACTACGCCTTTTTCACCCTGCAACTCCAGGAAGCCGGCGTCAGCGGCACCGTCACGGGCCTGCTCTGGGGCTGGGGAGTGGCGGCCGAGGTGGCGATGATGGCCGTCTCGGGGTTCTTGATCAGGCGGATCGGCCTGAAGGGCGCTTTCGTCCTCTCGCTGCTGGCGGGTTCCCTGCGCTGGGGCCTCTATGCGGGCGGGCCGCCGCTGGGCTGGCTGGCGGCGGGGCAGACCCTCCACGGGATTTCCTTCGGCCTGCTGCACGTCTCGACGATTCGCCTGGTGGACCGGCTCTCGCCCCCGGGGCGCAAGGCCCTCGGCCAGTCCCTGGTCTCGGCCTGCTCTTACGGGGCGGCCATCGGCCTGGGCAGCTTTCTCGCCGGTCGTGGGCAGCTCGCGCTGGGATACCGGGGGCTGTTCGCCGTCGCCGCGGCGGCCAGTCTCCTCGGAGCCCTGGTGGCGCTGGCGAGCCGGGCGCCGCGGCGGGAGCGGGACTAGAAACCGAGGGCCTTGTAGGCCTCGAGGTGTTTGAGCACGTCGGCGCGGATCTCCTCGAGTCGCGCGGGAGTCCAGGCCGCTGCGACGAGTACCGGGTCTTCCGGCGCGCAGACCGAACTGCCGTCGCCGGCGGCCAGGGAGTGGGCCAGGAGGTTGCCCAGGTAGATCGCCTGGTCCAGGCGTTGGGCCGCCGCCTGGTCCGGGTCGTGATGGTTGGCGATTCCCCGGGACAGGGCCTCGGGAAAGTTCCAGTGGGTGCACAGGCTCGAGCCGGTGAAGACGTGGTAGGCGTCGAAGGCCGATTCCACCAGCTCATGGGGCGCCGCCCAGTCGAGCTTTCGCTGGACCTGGCCCACCAGGCCCAGGATCACCAGCTTGCCCACGTCGTGGAACAGCCCGCCGAGAAACGCCTGGCTGTGGGGCTCTCCCAGGGCCTCGGCGACCACCCGGGCCGCCACCGCGGAGGCCAGCGAATGCTTGACCACCCGCTGGGTCATCTCCTCGAAACCGGCGACCCGGAAGACCTTCGAGCGCAGGGCGTGGATCATCGTGATCTGGTCCACCTGGCGCAGACCGATGCGGACGATGGCCTGTTCGAGGGTCGCCGATCCGGAGAGAGAGGCGAAGAAGGAGGAGTTGGCGGTGTCGACGATGGCTCGGACCAGGGAGTGATCCGACTCGATCACCGTGACGTAGTCGCCCACCTCCGCCCGGGGATTGGTCGAGAGTTCCATGACCTGGGCCGCCGCCTGGGGCAGGATGGGCAGGTCGTATTCACCGAGATAGATCGCCCGCGAGAGGCTGTGGCGGAAGAGCACCTCCTCCCGGTCGGCCCCGGGGACCTGGCGGGAGATGATCTGGGCCAGTTGCCGGTCGTCCTGCACGTCCTTGAGCGCCGCGATCTCGGCCTTGCTGAACCAGCCGCCGGTCGCGGCGGGCGGGTGCGGCGCGGGGTTCGGCGGCGCGGGGTTCGGTGGCGTTGCGACGGCGGTGGCGGTCCGGCTTTTTTCTCTTTCGACCGCCTTGGCCCGCCTTTTCTTCGTCCAGCGACTCCAGAACACTGTTTCCCCTCCGGGTGCGTCCCCGGAGCCTGCCCCGGGGTTCTCCGGTAATATGTCCCTTCGAGTGGGAGGAGACACCATGAGTCGTCTGAAAGGCAAGATCGCCCTGGTCACGGGCGCCAGTTCGGGCATTGGGGCGGCGTGCGCGGTCCATCTGGCCGAGGCCGGTGCGCGGGTGATCGTCGCTGCCCGCCGGGAAGAACGGTTGATCGCGCTGCGGGACCAAATCGTCCTCCGGCACGGCCCCGAAAGCTGTGGGGCGCTCCAGGTGGATGTGCGGGATCGTGAAGACGTGCGCACGTCCCTCGGCCAGATTGCCGAAGCCGGGTGGGGCGAGGTGGATATCCTGGTCAACAACGCGGGCCTGGCGTCGGGGCTCAGTGATTTCCCGGAAGGCGATTTCGACGACTGGGACCGGATGGTCGACACCAACATCAAGGGTCTGCTGAACGTCACGCGCATGCTGATCCCGGGGATGGTGGCCCGGGGCGGCGGTCACATCGTCAACATCGGGTCGATCTCGGGGCGTGAGGTCTATCCCCGGGGAGCCGTCTACTGCGGGACCAAGTCCTTCGTTCGCGCCCTGAACCGGGGCCTGCGGCTGGACACCGTGGGGAAGGGCATCCGGGTCACCTCGGTGGATCCGGGGATGGTGGACACCGAGTTCAGCCTGGTTCGCTTCCACGGAGATGCCGACAAGGCCAAGGCCGTCTACCGGGGCCTGACCCCCCTCGGCGCCGACGATGTGGCCGAGGCGGTGATCTGGGCCCTGGACCGGCCGCCCCACGTCAACATCGAGGAGATCCTCATCATGCCCAGCGACCAGGCTTCCACCGCGGTCGTCCATCGCACGCCCCAGTCGTGAGGGGGGCGTCGGACGGGGTGACCGACGGGGGCGATCGGTGAGATCCGGCTTTTGGTGGATTGGCGGGAGCGACGGGACTTGAACCCGCGACCTCAGGCTTGACAGGCCTGCGTGCTAACCAACTGCACCACGCCCCCGCTAGGGCGATTGCTTCCATCTGGTGGGCGGCACCGGGCTCGAACCAGTGACTTCCTGCGTGTAAGGCAGGCGCTCTTCCAGCTGAGCTAGCCGCCCGCGAAGGACAGAGATTACGGGCCGACTCCCCCTGCGTCAAGGCGGAGATTCGATTTCCTCGTCCGGGCCGCCGCCGCGGGGACGCCCTCCGGCCAGGTGGGCGGCGGCGTGGGCCGCGTGGCTGCCCTTCCAGAAGATCCGCCCACATCCCCGGCAGGTGGAAAAGCGTGTGTGGCGCCGCAGGACGTAGGGGGGGACGCGGCCGCGGACGGCCGCGCGCTCCAGCGGTTCGAGGCGGAGATTGCAGAAGGTGCAGCGGGTGAAGCGCGGGCCGGCGCTGAAATCGAGATCGAAGTGCTCCGCGACCTGTCGGAGCTGTTCTTCCACCCGATCCGATTCGATCAGCAGGCCCCGGCGTACGGTGCGCCGGGCCAGCAGGCCGTGGTCCCGGGTCAGGATCCAGCGACCTTCCCGGGCGGCGAGGGATGCGATGGTGAGGTCGTCCCAGCGGCTGTTCCAGCTCACGTCACAGCCCAGCATGCGCAGCCAGCGGGTCAGCCGGCCCAGCATCACGTCAGCGATGAATCGAGGCGTCTCGGACATCTGGTCCGTCCCGGCGGCCCGTCGAACAAGCCTCCCGCGTCGACTCTATCAGCGTTTCGCCCGGGGCCGCCCGGCCCTCCGGGCCGCGTTTTTCCGCGGGGAGGCGGGACGAGGTTCAGCGGGCCGGGGGGGTGACCCGCCGGCCCTGGTCGTCACCCTGCCACCGGCCGGCCAGCAGGGCCTGTTCGCCGGTGTCCAGCAGGCCGTTGGAGCCCAGGGAGTAGACGACGATTCCGCCTCCCCCGGTCGCCGACGTGGCGAACCAGGCCCGGTAGGGTCTTCCCCACGGGTCCACGAAACCTTCCCAGTGATCGCCCGCCTCGACGGCCATCACCTCCCGCTCCGGGGTGCGGCCGGCGGAGCGGGAGAGGTAGGGGCCCGCCCAGCCCTCCAGGCCGTTGTCGTCGTAGAGGCAGGTCATGGAGACCAGGTCGCTGTGGAACTCGGGGCTCGACTCCGGCTTCCACAGGCAGGGCCAGTGGCCGGTGTCGTTCCGGTAGCTCTGGAAGGCGGTGACGAGTTCGTCGAGGTCCCCGGTCGCGGTCGAGGCTCTCGATGCCTGGATGTGTCGCAGAAGCAGGGGCGAGAGGGATCCGGCGAGCAGGCCGATCACAGCGATGGACAGGATGATCTCGGTCAGCGTGTAGCCCCTGGTCCTGCGTCTCACGGCGAGTCCTCCCCGGATGCTCCCCTCATCCGGGAGCCCGTGGCCCTTTCCCTCGAGGGGAACGTCCCCCCCCACACTCTTCGGACCGATCGGCCGCTTCTTGACCCCGCGGCTGTCCGCCGCCGTGGAGCGCCGTGGAGCGAAGCCTGGGGGGTGGAGGGGGCGTCAGAGGCTGGGGGCGAGTTCGCGCCAGTCCTCCCGGGCCCTGTTGGCCAGCGAGGAAAGGCCGCCCGCGTCCAGGCCGGCGGCCACGGCCGCGGGCTGGGAGGCCAGATCCTGGGCCATGGTCGGCGAGGACCAGTTGGCGGCGGCCAGGCCCGACAGGCCGGTGATCGCGGCGAGCAGGCGATCGTCCTCGTCGGCCTGCTCGAAGTCGTTCTGCCAGGCGACGGCGTTGACGATGCCGCGGGGCAGCCCCCAGGCGCCCAGCAGGCGGGCTCCCGCCCGCGGGGCGAGGCGGGCGATGACCCGCCGGGCCGTCTCCGTGTCGGGGCGGGCCAGTTTGCCCCGCTGGATCCTGTCGGCCAGCACGCTGAAGAGGATCGGCTCTCCCGAGCGACGCATCAGGCCCGCGAGAAAGGCTTCCTCCGCGGAACGCTCGATCAGGGGAGCCGCCTGGCGGCAGAACGCGGCCGAACGCAGGGACTCCTCCCAGCCCTCCTGGAGCACCTCGGCGAACTCGGGGTCGTCCGAGTGGAAGGTCTCCTTGCCCGCCGCGCCCACCGCCAGCGCCACGACCATCGCCGCGCCCAGGCGGCCGATGGCCAGGTCCAGTTCCCGGATTTCCGACATGCCCGCGTAGATCGCCGAATTGGCCATGCGCAGCACCCGTGCGGCCAGGGCCGCGTCCGTGGTGATGATGCCGGCCAGCTTGTGGGCGCTGGAATGGGGATTGGCGGCCTCCACCTTGACCCGGGCGGCGACGTCGGGCATCAGCGGGAGGGTCAGGTGTCCGTCGTCGATGGCCTCTTCGAGGATTTCGGCGAGTGCCTGGGAGTCGGTGACGCAAGGATCGGTGGTCGTCATGGGCGTCCTCGGTCGAATCTTTCACAGTCCAAGCTAGGTGGCCGCGGCGAGGTCGTCCACTGGTCCCCGGGAAGGGATCGGACTCCCCTCCCGGGCGCGGCCGGGGCTGCCCGCCTGCTCGATCCGGGCTAAGCTGAGGCCGTCTGACGGATGCGGCATGCCGCGAGGAAAGGGCCAGCGATGAACCATGCCCCGGTTGCAGGCCGCGTGGGAACGATGGCGGTGGTGCTGCTTGCGCTGCTCGCCCCCGGGTGGTCGTCGTTGCAGGCTGCGCCGCCTTCCGCACGGCTGGATTTTGTCGAGGGCGAGGCACTCAAAGTCGGCCTGAGCGCGGGCAGTGTGCGTCTGACCGCCTTGAAGATCACGGCTGACTCCCAGCGGTTGTCCGATTCCCTGCTGCCGCCTCGGGGCGGGCAGCAGCGCTACTCCTGGAAACGCTACGAGATCCACGTCGAAAACTCCGGGGCGCGTGCCGCGCGGGTACGGGTGCACCTGCGCTTGCTCGATGCCCAGGGCGCCGTGATCGACGAGTTCACCCTCTCTTCGCGGGTCGCACGGGCCCGGGTGCGGGCCTTTTCGCTGCGGCGGCTGACGCTCAACTACGTGGTGCCGCTGATCCGGCAGGTCGAGCTGCGGCTCGAGGTGGAGTGAGCGCCTCTTCCGCCGCCGGCGAGGCTCTCGTCGCGATCGTCCGGCGACTGGCCTGGCCGCGCCGGGCCGGAAGCGACGGAGATCGCAGCGTGCGCCGCGAGTTGGCCGCCGCCCTGGCCGCCGCCGGGCTGGACGCCGAAGAAGACGGCTTCTCCTTTACCAGCGGTCCGGCGTTGATGGTATTCCGCGCAGCCTTCCTGCTCGTCGCCCTGGCCAACCTCCTGGTGGCGCTGGGCGGTCGGGTGGCGGCGCTGCTCGCCGCGGTGGGGTTGCTGGCGGTCGGTGGGGCCTTGCTGGTTCTGGTGGCCCGCTGGGACGGGCTCTTCGGCCTGGCCGCGCCGGGCCATCCCGGCCGGAAGACCACCGCGAACTCGATGGTGCGGACGGGCGACCCCCGGCCCCGCCGCCGGCTGGTGCTCGTCGCGCACCACGATTCCAAGTCGCAGAACCTGCCCTTCCTCGTTCGCGGCCTGGCGGCGGCCTTCCTGGCCCTCGGTTTCCTCGGCCAGGGGGCGGTGACGGCGCTGCTCGCCGGCGGGCTGGGGCAGAACCCGGCCTTCCTCGCGGCCAGGCTGGCCTGCGCGGTGGGGGCGGTGGGGGCGGTGTTGCTGGCGGGCCTGACTTTCGGCAACCGTTCTCCGGGGGCGCTGGACAACGGGGGCTCGGTGGCGGTGGTGCTGGAGACGGTCAAGGCACTGGCCGATTCTTTGCCGCGGGGTACGGAAGTCATCGCGGTCTTCACCGGGGCGGAGGAGGACCTGCTGGTAGGGGCACGGGTGCTGCTGCGACGTCTCGGGCCACTCCCCGCGGCGCCCTGCCGGATTCTCAACCTCGACGGGGTCGGCGCCGGGGGGCCGGTCGGACTGCTCGGGCCGCGGAGGCTCAGGCGCTGGGCGGAGGACGTCGCCCGGGCGCGGGGCATCCCCGTGCGGGCCCTGCCGGCCCTGCCGGGAGCGGCCACCGATGCGCTGGTTCTCGGCCGGGAAGGGCGCGAGGTGTTGACCCTCAGCAGCAGCCGGCCGAACCGGGCGGTGCGGGCGATCCACACGCCCCGGGATCTCCCGGAAAACCTCGATCCGGCGGCGCTGGCCCAGGCCCGAGGGTTGCTCGAGGCCCTCGCCCGGGACTTCCTGGAGGGCGGGGATGGGTCGTGAGCCGGACGACTGGAACGACCTGCTGGGGGCGGAGATCTACGCCGAGACCGCTCGCTGGGGGCATGTCTACCCGGTCCTGGCCGAACACCTGGTCGATGCCCTGGGAGCGGAACCTCCGGGCCCCGTGCTCGACCTGGCTTGCGGAACCGGGATCGTGGCCGAGGCCCTGCGGCGCCGCTGGGAGTCCGTGCCGGTGGTCGGGCTGGACCTGGCGCCGGCCATGGCCGGCCTGGCCCGGCGGGCGTTGCCCGAGCCCCTCTTCGCCGCCCTCGCCGCGGACCCCCGGGCCCTGCCTCTCCCCGGCGCCGTCTTCGCCGCCGCCACCTGTTCCGCTGCGCTGTGGCATTTCCCCCAGCTCGGCGCCGCTCTCGGAGAGTTGCGCCGCTGCCTGAAGGCGGAGGGACGCTTCGCCTTCAGCATTCCCTGCAGCCAGTTGCGGGACGAGGCGACGCCGCCTCCCGCTCCGCTCCAGTTGGCCCTGGCTCGTGTGGGTCGGCAGCTCTTCGGTCGAGATCCCTCCCCGGCGGGGCCGGTGCTCGCGCGCCGCGAGCTGATCGCCAGGGGCCGCGAGCGCGGCTTCACCCTCGGCTGCGAGCGCCACGTGGACCTGGTCGTCCCCCAGGGAGAACTGCTGGACCTGCTGGAGGTTCCCGCCCTGGGGGCCCGGCTCTACCCGGAGGCCGATCCGGAGCGGCGAGGACAGTGGCTCGAGCGGGTCCGGGCCGCGGTGGATCCCGCCGAGGCCGCCGAGATTCGCTGGTGGTGCGCAACCTTCGTGGCGGACCCTATATTCCCCCCTGCACCCCTTTGACGGGTTGCGCCTCGCTCGGCGCAACTCGGTGCTGGAGAAGGCTTTGGGGAAGGAGGGCTTCAATCGGCCCACGCAGGCGTATGTCGCATTCTGCGCGGCGCTGGCGGTGGTTTGCACAGCGGACCTGGTGTCCGACCTCACCGCTGTCGAGTCCTTCCACCTGTTGGCCTCCCTGGTTTTTCTCGCTCTCGGCCTGGCCTGGAACGCCCTGACCTTCAAGGTCGACCGCCGGGCGGGCGGGCGGGTGGCGATCTTCCTCGCTCCCGCGGCCTACCAGGCCCTCGTGCCCCTGGTGCCGGCACCCCTGGTCCTGGCGGTCGCGGTGATCATCTCGGTTTCGGACTGGATTTCCCACCGGCGGAAATTCGGGGTCGGGCTCTACAACCTGGGCCAGATCACCATCGGCATCGCGCTGGCGGTGCGCGTGGCCCGGTTGGTGCTCGCGCGGATCGACGGGCCGCCGGGGGTGGCGGTGGCGGCTCTGGCGGGCGCCGCCGCGAGCGCGGCGCTGAGCGTCGTGATGACCTTGGTGGTGATTCGGCTGGCGACCGGGCGCACGGCCGCCGAAAGCGGTGTGATCTCCTTCGCGGCCTTCACCAACGAGACTGTCCTGGCCTGCTTCTCGGCGCTGATGGCACTGTCCTGGGCGCTTCATCCCGCCATGCTGGCCATGGCGGTGGTGCCGCTGACCCTGCTGTTCATCCTGCTCAGCCGGCTCGAGGGGCGGGAGGCGGCCCTGCGCCGGGAGAACGAAGAGCGCCGCCGGGCCCAGGCGGAACTGCAACGGGCCAAGGAAGCCGCCGAGGCGGCCAGCCAGGCCAAGAGCGATTTCCTGGCCAGCATGAGTCACGAGATCCGCACGCCGATGAACGGCATCATCGGCATGACGGATCTGGCCCTGGGCAGCGAACTGAGCTCCGAGCAGCGAGCCCACCTCGGCATCGTCAAGAACTGCGCCCGTTCGCTCCTGTCGATCATCGACGACGTCCTGGACTTCTCGCGTATCGAGTCGGGGCGTATCGAGCTCAACTCGAAGCCCTTCTTTTTCCGGCGCTGGTTCGAGGAGAGCATCTCGGCCCTGGCCTACTCGGCCCAGGAAAAGGGGCTCGATTTCCGCCGGCACGTGGCACCCGATGTACCGGAGCATCTCATCGGGGACACGAGCCGACTTTCCCAGGTCCTGGCCAACCTCCTGGGCAACGCCGTGAAGTTCACCAGCGAAGGCGGAATCGTGGTCAACGTCTTCGTCGAGGAGAGCGGACCCGAGGTGGTCTGCCTGCACTTCGAGGTGCGGGACACGGGCGTCGGCATCGCTCCCGACGAGCAGGAAGTCATTTTCGAGGCTTTCGTGCAGGCGGAAGACTACATGACGCGGGCTCATGGGGGCACCGGCCTCGGCCTGAGCCTCGCCGCCCGTCTCGTACACGTGATGGGGGGGCGGATCTGGCTCGAAAGCGCCCCCGGGGAGGGCAGCCGCTTCCACTTCACGGTGAATCTCTCCCGTGTGCCCGCCGAGGAGCGCAGGGGCTTCCGCCACGGTCAGTCCACCACGGCGGAACTGGAAGCGGCGATGGACGCGTTGGGGCCGCTGGAGGTTCTGCTCGTGGAGGACAACCCCGTCAATCGCCAGCTCGCTCAGCGGCTGCTCGAACGCAAGGGGCACCGGGTCGAAATCGCCGAGAACGGCGAGATCGCCCTGCGGCGGATCGCGCGGAAGCCTTTCGACCTGGTGCTGATGGATATTCAGATGCCGACGATGGATGGGCTGACGGCGACCCGCAAGATCCGGGAAAAGGAGCAGGTCCGAGGGGGGCACCTGCCGATCATCGCCCTGACGGCCCATGCCATGGAACAGCACCGCGAGGCCTGCCTGGCCGCCGGGATGGACGGCTTCGTGACCAAGCCGATCCATCCGGCCAAGCTCTACCACGCCATGGTCGAGGTCCTCGCGTCGCGCACCGCGCCGGTGGCTTGAGCCGGTCCGCCGGGCAACTAGAGCAGCCGGATGCGCGCCGTGGGTTTGGGGGCCAGGCGCGTGCCGCGGGCGGTGGGACCGCAGAAGTCGAGTGTGCCGAGGTCGAAAGTGGCCTCGTGGATCCGCTGGCGCTTGGCCGGGACGAATTCCAGGCGCAACTTGACGTCGGGCTCGCCGACGAAGAGCTTGTCGATGCGCCCCTCGCGGCCGCGGATCAGTTCGTACTCCTTGTCCTTGATGTAGCTCTTGATGTGCACCTTCTTGGCGTAGGGGATTTTCTTCTTGTCCCGGTAGACCAGCGTCAGTACCTGTCCCTGCTCGTTGTCGAAGGTGCAGATCAAAAGCACCCGGCCGGGCAGCAGCTTTTTCTGGGGCGGGGCGAAGATGCGATAGGAGCCGTCGGCCGAGACGGCCAGAATGCGGTCGAACTCGCTGACGGTGAATTGCCACTTCTTGCCGCGCACCTCGCTGCCGAAAAAGCCGCTGTCCGGGTTGTAGGCCAGCTTGAGGTTCTGGGCCGCGACTTCCCGCTTGTCCACCGTGGCGAAGGATGTGATCTCGGTGCGCCGGGGGTGGTCCGCCGCGAACTTCTCGTGCAGGCTGTGGAGGTAGTCGATGGTCGTGCGGGTCAGGTTCTTCAGGCGTCGACGGGCCGAGCGCAGGCCGGCGAGGACCTCCTCGATGTCCGCGCGGTTCTTGTTGATGTCGAACAGCGAGATGCGTCGAATCGGGATCGCCAGCAGGCGGCCCACATCGTCGTCGTCCAGGTCGCGGATGAACAGGTCGCGGTACTCGTTCATTCCTTCGATCACCTGGTCGCGTACCGCTTTCTGGGTGCGTGCCTTCTCGATGCGCTTGTAGACCCGCTTTTCGACGAAGATCTGTTCGAGGGTCAGGGCATGTTGCCGGTCCAGCAGGCGCTCGATCTCCAGTTCCAGTTCGGCCTTGATCTGTTGTTTGAGGTTCCTGGTCAGTTGGACCAGCAGTTCGGAGACCCGTCGCTGGACGGGGCGACGCTGATCGATCACCACCAGGTTGGAGGTGATCGCCACCTCGCAGTGGGTGTAGGCCCAGAGTTGAGGGATCACCTCGTCGCTGTACGCGCCCCGCCGGAGATGGAGGACGATTTCCACCTGTTCGGCGGTGCGGTCCTCGATCGAGGCGACGGCCACCTTGTTTTTCTGGGCGGCGGCCTCGATGGAAGCGATCAGCGACTCGGTGGTGGTGGAGAAGGGGACCTCTTCGATGATGATCTTTTTTCTGTCCCGGGTGGCCCGCAGGCGTGCGCGTACCCGTACCTTGCCCACTCCGTCGTCGTATTCGCTGAAGTCGGCCAGACCGCCCTGGGGGAAGTCGGGCAGCACCTGGAAGTCGCGTTTTTCGAGGATCGCCACCTGGGCCTCGAGCAGTTCACCCAGGTTGTGGGGCAGGATCCGCGTGGACATACCCACGGCGATGCCCTCTGTGCCGAGCAGCAGCAGGACGGGGATCTTGGTGGGCAGGAAGACCGGCTCCTGCTTGCGCCCGTCGTAGGAGGGCTTCCAGTCGGTCAGGTCGGGGTTGAAGAGCGTTTCCCGGGCCAGGGGCGTCAGGCGGCATTCGATGTAGCGGGCCGCCGCTGCGGGATGCCCGGTGAGAATGTTGCCGAAATTTCCCTGCTTTTCGATGAAGTAGTCCTTGTTGGCCAGCACCACCAGGGCGTCACCGATCGAGGCGTCGCCGTGGGGGTGGAGCTTCATCGTTTCGCCGATGACATTGGCCACCTTGTGGAAGCGGCCGTCGTCCATTTCGTAGAGGGTTTGAAGAATACGGCGTTGGACGGGCTTGCAGCCGTCCCGCAGGTCGGGAATGGCACGGTCGATGATGACGTAGCTCGCGTATTCGAGGAAGTTGTTCCTCATCACGGGCTCGACGTAATTCATGGGCGGCCTCTTGAGTGGCAGGTCATTCGACCTCGACGAGGTTTCGTTCGATGAAGCGGCGTCGCTCGGGCGTGTTGCGCCCCATGAAGAAATCGAGGGCCTTGCCGACTTCGCTCATCGACTTGATGTCGATCCGCACGAGGCGGACATCGGAGCCGATGAACTGCTTGAACTCGGAAGGAGAGATCTCACCCAGGCCCTTGAAGCGGGTCACTTCGGCTCCCTTGAGTTCTCGAGCGGCGCGATCTCGTTCGGCTTCGGAGTAGCAGTAGCGCTGCTCCTTCTTGTTGCGCACGCGGAACAGGGGTGTCTCCAGCAGGTAGAGATGGCCTCGCAGCACCAGTTCCTCGAAGAAACGGAGGAAAAAGGTCATCAGCAGGTTGCGGATGTGCATCCCGTCCACGTCGGCGTCGGTGGCGATGACGACCATGCTGTAACGCAGGTCGTCGACGCTGTCCTCGATGCCCAGGGCGCGCATGATGTTGTACAGCTCTTCGTTCTTGTAGATCGCATCGCGCTTGAGCCCGTGGCAGTTGAGCGGTTTGCCCTTGAGAGTGAAGATCGCCTGGGTGTCGACGTTGCGCGCCTGGATCAGCGACCCTCCCGCCGAATCTCCTTCGGTGAGGAAAATCGTCGATGCTTCACCGCGAGGGTCCTTGTCTCCGCGGTGAAACTTGCAGTCGATCAGCTTGGGAATGCGGATCGCGGTCTTGCGCGCCCGCTCCCGGGCCTGCTTCTTGATCGAAGCCAGTTCCTTGCGCAGTCGTTCGTTGGCCTGCACTTTCTCGAGCAAACGCTTGGCCGCGGGCTTGTTCTTGTGCAGCCAAATCAGCGCCGCCTCCCGCACCCGGCCGACCAGCCACGAGCGAATCTCGGTGGAGCCCAGCTTGTTCTTGGTCTGGCTCTCGAAGACGGGGTCTTGCAGCTTGATGGCGATGGCGCCGACGATGCCGTCGCGCACGTCCGGCCCGGTGTAGGACTTGCCGGCGAATTCATTGACGGCCTTGAGCAGTCCTTCGCGGAAGGCGCTCAGGTGCGTTCCTCCGTCGTTGGTGTACTGGCCGTTGACGAAAGAGAAGTAGTTCTCGCCGTAGTTGTTGGTGTGGGTGAAGGCGAATTCGCAACGGTCTTGCCGGATTCTGGCGATTTCGTAGAGGGGATCGACCTCTCCCAGTTCCTCGACGAGCAGGTCTTTGAGCCCCTCCTTGCTCTTGAAGGTTTTTCCGTTGTACCGGAGGGTCAGTCCGGGGTTGAGGTAGGCGTAGTAGCGCAGCCGGCGGGCGATGAACTCCTCGTTCCACTGGTATCCGCCGAAGATCTCCGGGTCGGGTGTGAAGCGGACGAGGGTGCCGTTTTTTTCTTTTTCGCGGCCGGATTTCTCGCCGCCCAGCTTGCCCCGCTCGAAGATGGCGCGCTTGAAGCGACCGTCGCGCCAGCTACAGACCTCGAAGCGCATCGACAGGGCGTTGACCGCCTTGGTGCCGATGCCGTTGAGACCGACGGAGAACTGGAACACGTCGTCGTTGTACTTGCCGCCGGTGTTGATGCGCGAGACGCAATCGACGACCTTACCGAGGGGGATGCCGCGGCCATAGTCGCGGACTGTCACGGTGTCGCCGTCGCGGACGATGTCGATCTTGCGCCCCTCGCCCATGATGAACTCGTCGACGGCGTTGTCGATCACCTCCTTGAGCAGGATGTAGATACCGTCGTCCGGGTGGGAGCCGTCCCCGACGCGACCGATGTACATTCCCGAACGCAGGCGGATGTGTTCGAGGGCGTCGAGGGTCTTGATGGCCTTTTCATCGTAGACGACGTTGTTCTTCGCCACGGATGTTCGTCTCCAGTTGTCGGCGGGAGCGCCCGCTCCATCGCGCACTTTGCTCAATCTCTTCGCCCTCGTCAAGGGCGGCGATCGGCGTCCTACCAGGGGATCTCGGAGCCGTCGTATGCGAGAAAGCGTCCCGAGTGTGCGGACTTGGCGGCGGCGATCACGCGGCGCATCCCGGCGACACTCGTCTCGACGTCGAGAGGCGCCCCGGCGCCGCCCATGGCCGTGGCGACCCACCCCGGATGGAGGCCCAGGACGGTGATGCCACGCTCGCGCAGATCGTGGGCCAGGTTCGCGGTGACCATGTTCAACGCGGTCTTGCTCGCCCGGTAGGCGTACGAGCCTCCGCTGGTGTTGTCCGCGATGCTGCCCATTTTGCTCGTGATGTTGGCGACCCGGGGGGCCCGGGCGCGGGCCAGCGCCGGGAGGAAGGCCTCGACCATTCTCACCGGCGCGAGGGTGTTGACGCGGAAGGCCTGTTCCCAGGCGGGGTAGTCGATCTGCCCCAGCGGGAGGGCGGGGGGATAGACGCCGGCGTTGTTGATCAGCAGGTCGATGGCCGTCTCGCCGAGTTCCGCCGCGAGATCGGTGATCGCCGCCGGAGAAGCGACATCGAGGGAGTGCAGGCTGACGCTTCCCGGGGAGCGCGAGGCCAGGGCCCCGAGTCGTTCGGCGGCTTCCGGTCGGCGGCAGGTCGCCACGACCCGCCAGCCCTCCGCGGCGTACTGGCGGACGAATTCGAAGCCGAGACCCCGGCTGGCGCCGGTCACGAGCACTGTAGGCATGTTCTGACTCCCTGCTTGGAGACTATACAGGCAGGGCTCCGGTGGCGCCGGGCGATCCGCGGGCCGAAAGCGTATCCTGCGGTCATGAGCCTGTTCGAGTCACCGGCCCCCGCGCCTCTGGCCGAGCGCATGCGGCCGAGGAGCCTGGGTGAAATCGTCGGCCAGGAGCACCTGCTCGGGGAGGGCCGGGCCCTGCGCCGGCTGCTCGAGAGTGGGCGGCTGGGCTCGTCGCTGATTTTCTGGGGTCCCCCGGGTACGGGGAAGACCACCCTGGCGCGCTTGCTCGCCACCACGGTGGACGCTGAGTTCGTCGACTTCAGCGCTGTGACCAGCGGGGTCAAGGAGGTTCGCGCCCTGGTCGAGAGCGCCCGACGGCGGCAGGCCGTCGAGGGCCGCCGCACCCTGCTCTTCGTCGACGAGATCCACCGCTTCAACAAGGCCCAGCAGGACGCCTTTCTGCCCCACGTGGAGGACGGCACGATTCTGCTGGTGGGCGCCACCACCGAGAACCCCAGCTTCGAAATCAACAGCGCCCTGCTCAGCCGCAGCCGGGTCTTCGATCTGCGCCCCCTGTCCGGGGCGGCGATCGAGCAACTCCTCCGGCGGGCCCTCGAGGACGGGGAGCGGGGGTTGGGGGATCGCGCCCTCGAGGTGGAAGACGGTGTCGTCGAGGCGATCGCCGCGGCGGCCGACGGGGACGCCCGGGTGGCGCTGAACCTGCTGGAGATGCTGGCCGCCAGCGCGGAGAAGGGCGCGCTGCGGGCGCGGGACCTGGGCGAGCTGATGGCCCGTCGCGCTCACCGCTACGACAAGGCCGGCGAGGAGCACTACAACCTGATCTCCGCCCTGCACAAGTCCCTGCGGGATTCCGACCCCGACGCGGCGCTGTACTGGGCGGCGCGGATGCTCGACTCGGGGGAGGATCCGCTCTACCTGGTGCGGCGGCTGGTGCGCTTCGCCAGCGAGGACGTGGGCAACGCCGATCCCCGGGCCCTGCAGGTGACCGTGGCCGCCATGCAGGCGGTGCACTTTCTCGGCATGCCCGAGGGGGATACGGCCATCGCCCAGGCGGTGGTCTACCTGGCCACGGCTTCCAAGAGCAACCGGGTCTACAAGGCCATGGGCGCGGCCCGTCGGGACGTGGAGTCGCTGCCCGACGCACCGGTGCCCCTGCACCTGCGCAACGCTCCCACCCGGCTGATGAAGGAACTGGGCTATGGCAGGGATTACGCTTACGCCCACGACGACCCGGAGGCGGCGGCCCGCCAGTCCCACTTCCCCGAAGCCATCGGTCCGCGCCGGTACTACGAGCCCTCGGAACACGGTTACGAGTCCCGGATCCGCGCCTACCTCGAGTGGTGGCGTCGCCAGGGTGAGAAAGGTCGCTGAAAGGGGCGACGGGCGCTGACACGCCTGCCCATTGAAACGGCTGCCCGGGTCGCCTGGCAGAAGGTCGGCGCGTGAAGTTGTTTGTGGCTACCCGATCTGGAAGCGGGGGCAGCCCCAACAGCCCTCGCGTGCCGCCACTGCTCAAGGAACGATCCGGAACCGAAGCAGAGCCCAGGTATTCGAGCCGACATTACAGATGCCGAACGCCTTGCCGCCGACGAATGCCAGGGTGTGGTTGAGTTCGAAGGGCGATTCGAGGATCTCCACCAGCGTGCCGCCAGTGTCGTACAGTTCATTCTGGTAGCGTCCTTCTACGATCCCCCGTCCGGTGACGACCGTCCGGCCCTCTTCGTCGATACTCAGCCCAGAGAAAAACCCGCAGGTGGTGTCCTGGTTGTAGATACGCCCCTGGGTGACGGCGATGTCCTGCGCCTGTTGCTCTTCGGACTGTGCCTCGAGCGATAGCGACCGCGGTGAAAACGCCGTCAGAGCGAAGGTACCGGCCAGATTGCCTTCGAGATCGTAGATGCCGAAGGCGTTGCGGCCGGAGTAGCCGGCGACGACGTGCTCCGTCGCATGGGCCTGCGTCACGTAGAGATCCCGCAGGCAGTTGTCTTCGTCGAGGGCGCGCTGGGTATAGAGCTTGTTGACGCCCAACGAAGAGACAAAACCGGTTGCCGAGGACTCGATCACACCGGATCCCACATCGACCGTGTGCAGGTCGAAGTGAAACGTGTCGTCGAGTTCGTGTGTGGCCGCGGCGATGCGCTCGCCACCGAGGCCCACGAGTTGGATGATCGTTCCGCGCGGGGTGACGATCTCGCGCTCGAGGCTTCCCGCCGGCGAGAACACCAGCAGGGCGGCCCGGCACTCGGCTGTCCAGCAGATCTCCGAGATCACGATTCGACCCGATGCCGTCACGGTGATTCGGCCCGGCGCAGTACCGGGTGTCGAGAGCGTTTCTACTGCAAGGGTTGCCGTGAGCGACCCACTGGGGGCGTATTTCCAGACTGCGTACCCGGTATCGTCACCATTTCGACCGAGGACGTACATATTCCCCGTCGCGTCGACGGCGAGATCCTGGGCCCACGAGAGCGCGTTGTGCAGCGGAACTTGTAGCTCGGCTTCCAGCGTCGCAGCGCTGGCCATGGACAGGGCTGCCAGAGCGACGACGACGACGATCGGTCGCATGTTCATGTCCTTTCTCCTTCGCATCGTGCAGTCTCTCAATCGGTCACTATGACCTTACCCTTGCCGATCGACGCCTCGCACTCGTCTCTACTCGTGAGTTTGCCGTAGGTATTCTCGCATGCCTTCTTGTCGGTCTGTCCCTTGCTGTAGACTGCCCCCTTGCTGGTGGGAGAGCAGCAGCCTCCCCAAGCCATACCCGTTGTGAACATCAGAACGATGGTGATGGCTACCGCAGTCCAGATCCGGTGACGCTTCGGAATTCTCCCCATTATGATAGGTCATTTCGAGACCCCCGGCGTGGCCCGTTGCTCCAAGAATGAATTGCTGAGCTTTGTCGGGGCGTCAACCAATCGCGATCGAAATATACCCCCCCCAAGTTGTCAACACCTCTTTTTTGTTCCAGCGAGATCAGAGGCTAGACGACATGCTGCGCCCAAGAGCAGACTCCCTGGGGGGTAGAAACTCGGCAAGCGGGGCCCGCGGTCTTGCCAGTGGCCACTCCGAAAGGCCGACCGGGATCATTCGTCCCTCCCCCATGTTCCAGGCTGCGGTCGGCCAGGATCCCGCTTTGCGCAGCGGGAGGTCGAGAACGTCGTTGTCGGCTCCGGGCCGAATCAACCTCTCGCCGATCCACGCGGCGGCATCGACAGTTACCGCGTTACCGACGAGTCGCCAGCGAAAACCCGGTTTCTTGATCTCCTCCGCGGGTTGCGTCCAGCCCGCTTCGAAGCCTTGCAGCCGCTCCGCGTCCCGGATGTCGGGTGTGACGATGCAGCCGTCCGGCATCACGATTGCAGGTGGTGACGGGATTCCCACAGACGAGCCACCTTTGAGGGTAGGCACGGCGTCGGGGGTCCAGCCGAGTCCACGAGGCCCCTCCGTCCAGTAGAACCCACAGGCAGCTTCCCGCCAGTACTCCTTCGGCGGGTCCGGCTGGGGACCCACGTCATCGGCGAAGAGAACTTCACGAGGATCCCCTTCGAGCGCGGCGACTTTGCCAAGACCGTGGCCCATCTTCGCGCGCGGACCGGTCGGCTCGATCGGTCGTTGCCGAGTCAGGTTCGCCGGTGTGATGCGGCGGCAGTCGCGCTCGACGTTCCGGGCGACCCAGGGGACGTCCTGCCGCGTAGTGTCGTCCGCTACTTCGACGTCGGAACGAATCCGCCCAAGAGTGGTCGACCGACCATCGACTCGACGATGACGCTGGAAGAGTTGATCCAACGCATCGCCAGGCTCCATGCCGCGGAGGAGTCGGACATCGAATGGGCGGATCCGGAGCGGGATTGATTCGGCGCTCGCCTCGATCTCGCTCCCTTTCGTGTCGGTAAAAGTTGCAGTGGACCGCTTGCGGTACCCACTTGGACCGGGGTTCTGAGTGGAGGACGATGCGGGGCTCGAGCAGTGGCGTTCCGGCCCCAAACCCTCGGTTGTTGGGAACTCCCGGCTCCGAACGGTGCTCGTCTTCGGCGTTGAGGTGTTGTGGAGACTCCTACTCAGGGGCGGGGCGGCCCTGGTTCCAATCTGGCAGCTGTCGTTAGAGTACTGGATTTCGGATTTCGCGCACTTGGCTGTTGCGTTGTGTCGTCGTCTTCGGGATGCCACCACGCCAGGGCCAGCGCCACGGCCGCGGCGACCATGAACACCGCCAGCACGTCGAAGACCGCGTCGAAAGCCCAGGCCGTCGTGGCGCGGCGGAGCAAGCCTTCACCCATGGTCAGCGCACGCAGCATGGCATCGGGGTTGCCCCCGGCGGGATCGGCCCCGGTCAACGCGAAGACGGTGGCGGCCAGGGCGGGGCGGTCGGGTTCGAGGAAGTGGCGGGTGACCTGGGCGAACGCGTCGGAGCGGGCGGCGAGGGTGGCGGTGGCCAGGGCGGTACCCACCGATCCGGCCGCCAGCCGGGCCACGTTGACCAGGGTCGAGCCATCGTTGATCTCGTCGCGACCGAGGGGCCCGAGGGCCACCAGGGTGACCGGCGCGAAGGTGCCGCCCACCGCGGCGCCCCAGAACATGTAGTCCAGCACCAGGCGGAAGAGCGGGGTGTCCGGATCGGTGCCGAAATGCCACGAGGCCCAGCCGGTCAGCAGCAGGAAGAGCACTCCCACCTTCCGCGGGTCGATTCGATCCGAGACGATTCCCGAGGCGAGGGTGGTCAGCGCGGAGAGCAGGGCTCCGGGCAGCAGCACCAGCCCCGCCTGCAAGGTGGTCAGGCCCCGCAGACGCTGAAGGAAGACCGGCAGCAGCAGGAAGAAACCGTAGGCGTTGATCGACAGCAGGACCATCGCCGCCATGCCCACTCGAAAGGCGCGACGACCGAAGATTGCGCGGGGGAAGAGGGGCACGCGGGACCAGGCCAGCCACGCCACGGTGGCCACGGTCGACACGAGCGTCACCACGCCGAGGATCACGATGGTGTCCGATGTGCTCCAGCCCAACTCCTGCCCCTTGCCCAACAGCACGATCAGCGCCGACAGGGCCACGCTCAGCAGGGCGAAGCCGATGAAGTCGAAGCTGCGCCGGCGCCGCCGTCCCAGGGGCCGCATCAGCGCGAGGATCAGCACGGCGGTGACCAGGCCCACCGGCAGGTTGATGTAGAACACCCAGCGCCATTCCAGGTGCTCGGTGATGAGCCCGCCGAGGGTCGGCCCCAGGGCCGGCGCGAAGGACGCGGAGAGCCCGTAGAGACCCATGGCCGTGCCGTGCTCCCGTTCGGGAAACACGGTGTAGAGGATGATCAGGCCCACGGGTACCAGGATCCCTTCACCCAGGCCCTGGATCAGCCTGCCGACCAGCATGGCGGGCAGGTTCCAGGCCAGCCCGCAGAAGACCGAGGCGACGAGGAAGAGCAACAGGCCCGCCAGGTACAGTCGGCGCGGGCCGACGCGGTCGGCGAGCCACGAGGCGGCGGTCATGGCGATGGCGGAACCGATGAAATAGACGATCACCACCCACTGGATGCCACGCAGGTCGGCGTCGAGACTGGCCATCATCTTCGGCAGCACGATGTCGACGATGGTGGTGTCGAGCAGCGCGACGAAGATACCGACCGAGACCAGGGCGCCGGCGACCCACTTGTAGGCCGAGGTGTTCACCGGTCGTCCTCGCCCCCCTTGCGGGCGGCGACCCTGACGGAGGTACCGGGAATCAGCTCCAGTTCCCGGGCATCGTCTTCCACGTCGATTTCCACCGGCACGCGCTGGGTCAGCTTGGTGAATTCTCCGGCGGTGACGTCCCGGGGGATCAGCGCGAACTCCCCTGCTGCGGCCCGGTGGATTACGCGTATCCGGCCGTGGAGAGTGCGGCCCCCGAGCGCGTCGAGCTGGAGGGTGACCCGCTGGCCGGGCCGGAGGTGGCGCAACTTGGTCTCTTCGAAACGCGCTTCGACGTAAATGCTGTCGGGGTCGAAGAGGGCCACCACGCTGCGTCCCGGCGTGGCCATGTCGCCCGGCTCGGGGAAGACCCTTGCCACGATGCCATCGCCGGGTGCGCGGATCACGCTCTTGTCGCGGGTCAGGCGGGCGAGGTCGAGTCCGCGGCGTGCGGCTTCCAGGCCACCGAGAGCCTCCTGCCAGCCGGCGTAGGCCTCGTCGATGCGCGATCGGGAGGCCCGGGCGCTGTCGAGCCGGGCTTCGGCGGCCCCTACGCCGGCCTCCGCCGCGCGTACCTCCGCCTGAGCGGCGATCCACTGGGCTTCGATTTCCTCGTAGCGTGCCCGGCCGATGGCCTGGTCGGCCAGCAGCCCGGCAAAGCGCTCTTTCTGGCGGGCGAGGAAGCTCTCCCGGGCCCGAGCTCGGACCGCCGCCTGCCGGGCGGCGGCCAGGGCCTGCTCGGCGGCTTCGATGTGGGCGGGCACTTCCCGGCGGGCCAGCTCGAGCTTGGCCCGATAGCGGGCCGCCTTGCCTTGCAGGTGCGCCACCTCGGCCTCGGCCATCTTGACGCGATCGTCGAGGCTGCTCGGGTCGATCTCCAGCAGCACGTCCCCCTGGTGGACCCACTGGCCTTCCTCGACGTGGATCTGCTCGATCCTTCCCGGCAACTCGGGCGCGACGAGAGTCATCTCGGCCTTGACGAAACCGGCGTTGGTGACCACGTGGGTCAGTCGCCAGGCCAGCCAGGGTCCTCCGAGGGCGATGACCGCGACTACGGACACGATGACCAGCAGCCAGCGCCACCAGCGGCGGGGGGGGCGGGGAAGAGCGGGAGCGGGAGACGATTTCTGCGGACGATCATTCATGGGGTGATCCTCCCTTCGCTGTCGGTGGTGGGCAGGCCCAGGGCCAGGCGTGCGGCGATGCGCGCGGCGATGCGCGTGCTGCCGGCCACGGCATCCATCTCTCGGGCCCGGGTGGCGTCGGCTTCGGCGTCGAGCAACTCCCGGCCGCTGATCAGACCTTCCCGGTAGCGGCTGCGCGCCACTTCGAGGGCCTGCTCGGCGGCCCGGAGCGCCGCCCGGGCCGCTTCGAGACGCGCGGCGGCGGCCGCATCTTCGGCCAGGGTCTGCTGTACCTCCTGCACGATGCGGCGTCGGGCCTGCTCGGCGAGCGCTTCCATCTCGGTGCGCACGGCCTCGGCTTGGCGCGCCGCCGCCGCGGCACGGCCTCCGGTCAGCAGCGGCCAGCGCAGAGCAACGGTCACTTGGGCGTTGGCCTGATGGAGCAGCAGGGCGTCGTCGTTGCGGGAGGCCGTGAACTGGGCATGAAGTTCGGGGCGGCGGCTGCGCCGCGCCACCTGGGCCGAATCGGCGGCGGCGCGCGCCCGGGCCTGAAAAGCACGGGCCACCGGGCGTCGCTCGAGGGCCTCGGCGGCCAGGGCCGTGGCGTCGCCCTCGGGCAGGGCCGGCAGCTCGGGCCAGCCGGGGCGGGCCCCCTCGGGGATCGGCCGGCCGACCAGGGCGGCGAGCCGCGCGCGGGCCGCCGCCACCTGGGCCCGGGCGCCGGCCAGGCGGTGCCGGGCCTCGGCGGCGGCGGCCTGGGCCTGGAGCCGATCCGCCCGTGGCACCTGTTGATGACGGACGAAGGCCTCGACTTGTTCGACCAGGGCCTGGCGGCTGCGGACCGTGGCCTCGGCGGCCTGGCGGGTTGCGAGGGCCTGCTGCCAGGCCGTGGCGGCGGCGAGCACCTGCCAGCGCACCGCGCGCCGCACGGCGGCTTGTTCGAGCCTGGCGGCCCGGCTCTCCCGGCGTGCGGCCCGCAGGGCGGCGGCGCTGCGGCCGGCGTCCCACAGCAACTGGTCGGCGACCAGGGCGATGCTTTCCGCACGCCGATCGGCGATGGGCACCCCCATCGAAGCTCCGCCGAGAGGGCCCGCCAGCGTCGCCGGGAGGACGAAGCCGACGGTCGAGGCGTATTGCCACGCCCGCGCCTCGAGGCCTGCCTGCAGCCGGCGGGGTGCGACGGCGAGGGCCTCGCCGGCCCGGGCCCGCTCGATCCTCGCCCGGGCGGCCCGCAGGGCGGGCCCCTCCATGGCCTGCGCGATCAGCTCGTCGAGCGGAAGGGTCTGCGCCGGGCTGCCGGCCGCGGCGGAGAAGGTGACGGTGACGAGCAGGAACAGGGTTCGAGTCAGCGGGAGAGTGCGCATTTCATCGTTCCTCGAGACCGCGAAAGATGATTTCAAAGAGGATGTGGATCGCCGAGACCGGGCCGTCTTCGGTGCCGAACACCATGGGTAGTTCCAGGGCGCGGACCATGGCCTGCAGGGCCTCGGCAGCCCGGCGGCGGGGACGGATCCGCCGGAAGATTCCGGCATCTTCCCCCCGCCGCAGCAGACTCTCGAAAAGCCGCCGCTCGGCCTGGGCGAAGGCCCTTTGTCGGGATTGGACGAGAGCCGAGATCTCCTCGCCCACCTCCCGGGGGATGTCCAGGGTTTCACGCAGTTGGGACAAGGCGGCGAGCTTGGCCTCCACGGCGGCCCGCAGGGCGGCCCGGGGATCTTCCTGGGTTTCGACCGCGCGGGTCATCGCGGTGAGCAGCCGTTGCTCCTCGGCGGCCAGCACCGCGTCGAAAAGTTCTTCCTTGCCTCCCGGGACGTAGTAGTAGAGGGCCCCCTTGACCACTCCCAGCTCCCGGGCGATGCCGGCGAGGCTGGTGCGCCGGTAGCCGTAGCGGCCGAAGTGCCGGCGGGCGACGCGGAGGATGCGCTGGCGGGATAGTCTCTGCTTTGACTCTTTGACCATGATGGTCAAAGTTTAAAATCGAAACTCCAGCCGGTCAAGCCCGAAGGCATCCCCCCCACCGTGGAGCGAAGAATGTACCCCGTGGCCCCGGGGGCCGGGGGGGGGCGCAAGCCGCCGGGGGTGTCCGGACCCTGTCCGCGGCACCTGTCCGCATGCGGACGCCTCGTCCCCAAACTCCGCGCCCGAGCGCGGGTTCAAACTGGCCCCGCTCTTGCTCTCCCACGGGG
>JAUZRX010000003.1 GCA_030949985.1 Acidobacteriota bacterium | reverse complement strand
AATCGCGGTGGTGGCTCCTAGCCCGGTGCCTTTCACCTTCGGCGTGGCGGAGCGTTTCTGGCTCGATCTGGCGCGCGCCCTGAACGAACACACCCCCCACGAGGTGGAACTGCTCAAGGTGCCCTCCCCGGAGGGAAACTTCTGGGAGGTGCTCGCCAGCTACCGGCGCTTTTTCGAGCTCGATCTAAGTATCTTTGACGCTGTCATCAGCAGCAAATACCCGGCCTGGATGGTTCGCCATCCTAACCACATCCTTTACATGCAGCATAAGCTGCGGGGGCTCTACGACACCTACCCCGCCCACCTGCCCACCGCCTGGCCGGACTGCCGCGAATTGGCAGAACTGGGACGCCTGGTGGCCGAACCCAATCCCACCCCCGCCGAGGCCGAGGCCCTGTTCGCGCTCCTGGAAACCTGGCGCGAACGAGGGGGTGAACGAAACTGGTTTGCCTTTCCGGGACCGGTGACACGCGCTGTCGTCCACTTTCTCGACCGGGTGGCCCTGCGGCCGGAAGCGATCCGCCGCTACGGCGCCATCTCCCGCACGGTGGCCGAACGCGCCGATTACTTTCCTCCCGGTGTGGAAGTGCACGTGGCCCACCACCCCTCGGGGCTGGCGGTGTCCCCCCGGCCCATGTCCGCCGGGCCGGTCCTGTTCACCGCCAGCCGCCTGGACGGCCCCAAACGCATCGGCCTCATCATCCGTGCCTTTCGCCGGGTGACCGGCCCGGTGCGCCTGGAGATCGCCGGCAGTGGTCCTGAGGAACAGGCCCTCCTCGCCCTGGCGGCAGGCGACGAGCGCATCCGCTTTTTGGGGCGCATCAGCGATGCCGAGTTGGTGCAGGCCTATGCCCGGGCGCGGGCGGTGGTGTTCACCCCCTTCCAGGAGGATTTGGGACTGATTACCCTCGAGGCCATGAACGCCGCCCGCCCGGTGATCACCTGCAGCGATTCCGGCGGCCCCCTGGAATTCGTGGAAGACGGGGTCACCGGCCGGGTGGTGGCACCGGAACCTGCAGCCGTTGCCGCTGCCATCGAATCCCTGTGGGCCGACCGCCGC
>JAUZRX010000002.1 GCA_030949985.1 Acidobacteriota bacterium | reverse complement strand
ATCGAAACTACGCACCTCGACCTTGTCGCTGTGCTCCGAAAGAACCGTCGTGATCGCCGCCGTCAGCGTCGTCTTTCCGTGGTCCACGTGACCAATCGTACCGACGTTCACGTGGGGCTTCGTACGCTCGAACTTTTCCTTGGCCATGATTTTTCCCTCTTGCGCCGCCGGGCCCTCGCCCTACCAGCGGTAATGCGCGAAGGCCTTGTTCGCCTCCGCCATGCGGTGGACATCGTCTTTCTTCTTCATGGCGCCACCACGACCGGCGGACGCATCCATGAACTCCCCGGCGAGCTTCTCGATCGTCGAGCGCTCCGGCCGAGCCTTGGCATAGGCGATCAACCAACGGAAGGCGAGACTCAGCCGCCGCTTGGGGGAAACTTCGACGGGCACCTGGTAGTTGGAGCCGCCGACCCGGCGCGACTTGACCTCCATCACCGGCTTGACATTCTCGATCGCCTTGGTGAAGACCTTCAGCGGATCTTCGCCGGTCTTTTCCTCGATGCGCTTCATCGCGCGATAGAAAACACGCTCGGCGGTGCTGCGCTTGCCGTCGTGCATGATGGCGTTGACGAACTTGGCCACGAGCGTGGACCCGTAGACGGGATCCGGAAGCGTCGGGCGAACTGGAACCTCACGGCGTCTCGGCATGACGTCTCCTCCCCAGCCCTCAGGACTTCGGGCGCTTGGCGCCGTACTTGGAACGGCCCTGGCGGCGCCCGTCGACGCCGGAGGTATCGAGCGTCCCGCGGACGATGTGATAGCGCACACCGGGCAGATCCTTGACTCGGCCACCACGGATCAGAACGATCGAGTGTTCCTGCAGGTTATGCCCCACCCCGGGAATGTAGGCGGTGACCTCGATGCCATTGGTCAGGCGAACTCGGGCGACCTTGCGCAGCGCCGAGTTCGGCTTCTTGGGCGTCGTGGTGTAGACCCGGGTGCAGACACCCCGCCGCTGAGGGCAGGATTGCAACGCCGGGCTGGCCGTCTTGGCCTTGATGGCCTTTCTTCCTGAGCGAACCAACTGGCTGATCGTCGGCACGTCCCACTTCTCCTTGCCGCCCGCAGGGGGCCTTAAGCGCGCGCAGGCCACAGAGACCTCGAGAGCACGCTCGCGTCGCCTATCCAACCTGCTTGCCGATCGCTGCCGACTCACTTGCAGCGCCACCGGACCCAGCGATCTCGTGCAGCGTCTCCCACGGGGCGCAGGCGAAACCCCATATCGAGACCTTCTGCTCGCTGGATCTGCCTTCCTTGCTCATGGCGCGTACCGGATCGGACCGCCCCTTTCGGCGGTGGACCCGGCCGTACGCCCCAACCATGGCTGACCGCCTCTAAGCCACCCCGGCTCGGGAACTTCCCGCTCGCTCGGCGACGGATGAAACGGGTCGGTCAGCGCGAAGCCGTAAGGCTAGAGCACCGGCAGGAGGGTGTCAAGGCACAAGTCCAAAAACCTGTCCTCCCGCCGGCCCACTTTCGCCTCCCTTTCGCACAAGCCCGCAGTTCGAGGCCGGGGCGCGCCCCTGCCCTTCCCTATTTCTTCGGGGTGGGCAGCGTTCCGCCGGCCAGCAGCTGGGCCAGGGTGGTCTCGTCGGTACCCGCCTCGATGGAAAGGAAGTCCTCCTCGGGCTCCTCTTCCGGCGCTGCCGTGGTGGGCACGTGGTACTCCCTGTAGGGCTCGGCGCCCGTCCCCGCGGGCACGAGGCGCCCCATGATCACGTTCTCCTTCAACCCGCGAAGGCGATCGACCGCGCCGTCGATCGCCGCCTGAGTCAGCACCCGGGTGGTCTCCTGGAAACTCGCCGCGGATACGAAGGAGTCGGTCGAAAGGCTGGCCTTGGTGATGCCGAGAAGCAGCGGGCGCCCCATGGCGGGCTCGCCTCCCTCCGCGATGACCCGTTGGTTCTCTTCGCGGAAGCGGAAACGATCCACCTTCTCCTCCAGCACGAAACTGGTGTCACCCACCTCTTCGATCTTCACCCAGCGCATCATCTGGCGGACGATCACCTCGATGTGCTTGTCGTTGATGTCCACACCCTGAAGGCGGTAAACCTCCTGGATCTCGTTGACCAGGTACTCCTGCAGGGCGTTCTCGCCGAGGACGCTGAGAATATCGTGGGGGTTCTTCGGCCCGTCCATCAGGGCATCGCCGGCGTGGACCTCCTCGCCCTCCCGGGCGGCGATGTGCTTGCCCTTGGGGATCTTGTAGTCACGGCGCTCACCCTGGGGTGATATCACGTGCACGGTCTGGTGTCCGCGCTCGAGGCCACCGTACTCGACGACGCCGTCGATCTCCGCGATCACGGCCGGCTCCTTGGGCTCGCGCGCCTCGAAGAGTTCCACCACCCTCGGCAGACCACCGGTAATGTCCTTGGTCTTCGTCGTCTCGCGGGGAATCTTCACCAGCACATCACCCGGGGAGACACCCTGCCCATCCTCGACCATCAGGATCGAACGCACCGGAAGGTTGTACTCCCGGATCTTCTGCTTGCCCTTTTTGATGATGATCTTCGGCTGGAGCTTCTCGTCCTTGGCGGAGATGATGGTGCGCTGGACGAATCCGGTGACGTCGTCCTGCTCCTCCTTGACGGTGACGCCTTCGACCACGTCCTGGTAGTGGATCGCCCCTTCCTCTTCGGTGAGGATGGCGAAGCTGTAGGGATCCCACTCGAGGAGTTGCGTGCCGGGAGTGACGGCCTGGCCGTCCTCGACCTTCAGCACCGCGCCGTAAGCCACCGCGTGGCGTTCTCGCTCACCACCACGGTGATCGAGGATCACGAGGCTGCCCGCCCGGCTCATCACCACGTTGTCGCCCGCGTTGTTCTTGACATATTTGATGTCGATATATTTGACCGTGCCCTCGGTCTTGGCGTCGGCGTGGGACTCCTCGCGGGCCTGGGCGGTTCCTCCGATGTGGAAGGTACGCATCGTAAGCTGCGTGCCCGGCTCACCGATCGACTGGGCCGCCAGCACGCCCACGGCCTGCCCCTTTTCGACCAGTTTGCCCGTTGCCAGGTCCCGGCCATAGCACAGCTGGCACACGCCACGAGGCTCCTCGCAGGTCAGCACGGAGCGGATCTTCACCTCCTCGATCCCTGCGAGCTGGATTTTCTCGGCCAGCTCCTCGTCGATCTCCTGGTTCTCATCGACGATCAGATCACCATGGGTCGGGTCGATGACCGGCTCGAGTGCGACGCGCCCGACGAGGCGGTCACGCAAGGATTCGATCACTTCGCCGCCTTCGACGATGGCCTTGACCGAGATGCCGTCGAAGGTGCCGCAATCACGGTCGATGATGATCACGTCCTGGGCCACATCCACCAAACGGCGGGTCAGGTAGCCCGAATCCGCCGTCTTGAGCGCCGTGTCCGCCAATCCCTTCCGCGCACCGTGGGTGGAGATGAAGTACTGCGCCACCGTCAGGCCCTCACGGAAGTTGGCGGTGATCGGGGTTTCGATGATCTCTCCGGAAGGCTTGGCCATCAGGCCCCGCATTCCGGCGAGCTGGCGCATCTGCTGCTTGCTGCCCCGGGCGCCGGAATCCGCCATGATGTAGATCGGGTTGAACTCGGCGGACGGATCATCGTCGGCGCTGCGCATCCTCTCGAACATCGCCTCGGCGACCCGGTCTGTGACGTCGGACCAGATGGCGACGACCTTGTTGTAGCGCTCGCCGTTGGTGATCGCGCCGTCGAGATACTGCTGCTCGACCTCGATCTGCAGATCCCTCGCCTCCTCGACCAGTCGCGGCTTGTCCGCCGGAATCTCCATGTCGTCGATACCGATCGAGACGCCGGCTTTCGTCGCGTAGAGAAAACCCAGATCTTTGAGTCGGTCGACCATGACCACCGTCGTATCATTGCCGTAAGTCAGCGAGCAGTAGTTGACCAGTTCCTGCAAACCCTTCTTCTTCAACAATCCATTGACGTAAGGCAAGCCATCCGGCAGGGCCATGTTGAAGATGACCCGCCCCACGGAAGTGTCGATCAGGCCGCCGTCGACCTCGCGCACGGGAGCGCGCAGCACATCCTGATCGTCGTAGAGCGTGGTCAAATCCATCAGCGCGCCGGAATAGCGCAGCCGGATCGGCGTGAGCGTCTCCACTTCTCCGGCGTGCAGCGCCAGCAGGACCTCGTCCATCGCGCCGAAGACGCGCCCTTCCCCCTTCCGGCCGCGCTTGGACTTCGTCAGGTAGTAGAGCCCCAGAACCATGTCCTGGGTCGGCACGATGATCGGTTTACCGCTGGCCGGCTTGAGCAGGTTGCGCGTGCTCATCATCAGCACGTGGGCCTCGGCCCGGGCCCGGGTGGAGAGCGGCACGTGCACCGCCATCTGGTCGCCGTCGAAATCGGCATTGAAGGCTTTACACACAAGCGGGTGAAGGCGAATGGCCTTCCCTTCAATAAGGGTAGGCTCAAATGCCTGGATACCGAGACGGTGCAGCGTGGGCGCGCGGTTGAGCATGACGGGATGATCCTGGATAACCTCCTCCAGAATATCCCAGACTTCCGTACGCCCCTGACCGATGACACGTTTGGCTGCCTTGATGGTGGTGGCAATGCCCCGCTCTTTGAGTTCATAAATGATGAAAGGTTCAAACAGTTCCAGTGCCATTTTCTTGGGCAGACCGCACTGGTGCAGTTTGAGCTGCGGCCCCACGACGATGACGGAACGCCCGGAGTAGTCCACCCGTTTCCCCAGCAGATTCTGGCGGAAACGCCCCTGTTTTCCTTTGAGCATATCGGACAGGGATTTGAGCGGTCGATTCCCGGCACCCAGCACGGTGCGACCGTGGCGGCCGTTATCGAACAGGGCATCCACGGCTTCCTGAAGCATCCGCTTTTCGTTACGCAGTATCACTTCGGGGGCGCGCAATTCGATGAGCCGTTTCAGCCGGTTATTCCGGTTAATTACCCGACGATACAAATCGTTCAGGTCGCTGGTTGCATACCGTCCGCCCTCCAGCGGAACAAGCGGGCGCAAGTCCGGGGGAATCACCGGAATCACATCGAGCACCATCCACACGGGATTGTTGCCCGACTTGCGGAGCGCCTCCACAACCTTGAGCCGTTTAATAGCTTTGGTCCGGCTTTGAATGGATTTGGTCGTCTTGAACTGGGCATGCAGTTCTTCACTGAGCAGATCCAGGTCGATTTCTTCGAGCAGGATGCGGATAGCCTCTGCGCCCATCTTGGCGATGAACGCGTCCTTGCCGAATTCCTGCCGCGCATCCTGGTATTCATCTTCAGTTAGGGTCTGCATTTTCTCCAGACCGCTTGTACCCGCATCGATAACAATATAATTTTCAAAATAAAAAGTATAAGGTTTCAAGTCAAAAGGACTTGATTTTGAAAAAACAGGATTTTCAGAAAAATTAATAAATTTTAATATTTTTATAGTGTACTACCAAAGGGTTTTGTCGGGGTTTGGGGTTTGGGG
>JAUZRX010000001.1 GCA_030949985.1 Acidobacteriota bacterium | reverse complement strand
CTGGCTCCTGGAGAGGGACTCGAACCCCCGACCCGGTGGTTAACAGCCACCTGCTCTACCAGCTGAGCTATCCAGGATCCCGTAGGCAAGGCGGAAGGATAAGGTTGGGGTGGGAGGCTGTCAAATCTGGAGCTGCGGCCGTGTGGCGGCGCTCAAAAAAAGCGCCGCATCCGGAGATGCGGCGCTTGAAGAAGATCGAGGAAGACGTGGCAAGATCGGCCCTCGCCCGGGTGTGCGGTCGGCAGGGGGGGGAGTGCGCCGACGGTTTTGGTTGGGGTGCAGATTCCCGGGAGAGTGGCCCCGATCCGATCCTTTCCGACGTCCTCCTCGAACTCGTCGTGACCTTTTCCAATCACCTCGGCAGGCTTGCGGCCCGGCCGCCTTCCTGCCATCGAACTCACCGCTGAGGATTGTATGCCGACCCGCCCGGTCGCGCAAGCAAGAGAAACGCGAAACCACCGAGCCGGCTCCCCTCTGAGCGGCGCCAAGACTAGGCAAGAATCAGGACCCTGTCAAGGCCCCTCCCGCCGTGCGGCTCTTTTTTGGCGAGTCTGGCGAGATTTCGATTTCGCTTCCAGGTGGCGGGCGAGATCCTCGAGCCAGCCCAGGGCCCGCTCGAGGGCCTGGCCCCGGTGGGATACCCGGTCCTTTTCGGCGGCCGTCATCTCGGCGAAGGTCATGTCCATCGGCGGGTAGTAGAAGATCGGGTCATAGCCGAACCCCGCGGAGCCCTCGGGCTCGAAGGTGATCCGCCCTTCCACCTCGCCCTCGAAGCTGGCGAGAATCTCTCCCCGCAGCGCAAAGGCGATCACGCAGCGGAAACGGGCGCCCCGATCCTCCCAGGGCACGTTCTCGAGCTGGGAAAGGATCCAGCGCATGCGGTCGAGGTCGGTGGCCGAGGGGCCGCAGATGCGGGCCGAGCGCACCCCCGGCTGGCCACCCAGGGCCTCGACTTCCAGCCCGCTGTCGTCGGCCATCACCAGGTGGCGGACCAGCCGACTGTAGTGCAGGGCCTTCTTGCGCGCGTTGGCCTCCAGGGTGGAGCCGTCTTCCACCGGGGCTTCGAGTTCCTCGAGGACCTCCGGCCCCATGACCTGCCAGGGACTCTCCTCGAGCAGCGAGGCCAGCTCCCGCACCTTGCCGGGATTGCGGGTCGCCAGGCAGAGGCGCAGCCCGCCACGGCGGGTTCCGCCGCTCATCGTCCCCCGCCTCCCGGCGGCTTCTGCAGCAGCGGCGCCAGGCGCTCTCCGAGCACCTCGGCCTGGAGCGCCCGAACCCGTTCGAGGCCGTCGAGGGCCAGGGTCAGCATCTCGTCGAGGCGCTCGCGGCCGAAGGGTTGTTCCTCGGCGGTGCCCTGGATCTCCACGAAACGCCCTCCCCCGGTGCAGACCACGTTGAGGTCCACCTCGGCGGCGGAGTCCTCGGCATAGTCCAGGTCGAGCAGCACCTCACCGGCCACCACGCCGGCGGAGATCGCCGCCACCGAGTCGAGCAACGGGCGGCCGCCGAGCTTCTTGTTCCGCGCGAGCCACTCGAAGGCCGCGGCCAGGGCCACGAAGCCGCCGGTCACGGCCGCGCAGCGGGTACCGCCGTCGGCGAGGACCACGTCGCAATCGACCCAAATGGTGCGCTCGCCGAAAACCTTGCGGTCGACCACGGCGCGCAGGCTGCGGCCCACCAGGCGCTGAATCTCGTAGGCCCGGGCGTTGGGGCGCCCTCCCACCCGATCCCGCGCGTTTCGCTTGCCGGTGGCGCGGGGCAACATGCCGTATTCGGCGGTGACCCAACCCTCGCCGCTGCCGTAGAGGAACGGGGGGACCCGGTCCTCCACGCTGGCGGTACAGATCACCTCGGTGCCGCCCACGCGGATCCGGCACGATCCTTCCGCAAAGGGATTGATGTCCAGTTCCAGGTGAACCGGGCGCAACTCGCCGGGACCCCGGGGCGGTGTTCGCACGCTCAAGATCGACCTCCGGGCGGCGTTCGACCCGCCTGCCGCCTCAACCCGGCCAGTCTGCCCGATTCCCGCCGAAGCACAAGCAGCCGCCGCCGACCCCGAAGGGCGGAACGCCCCTCGCCCCCGCCCCGGATCGCGGAAACCCGCGTCGCCCTAATCCCCTTCCAGGCGCACCGTCTCGAGAGCACCGAGGGGGCGACCGAGAAAACGCGCCGCCACTTCGGCAAAGCGCCCGCCCCCGTCGGTGACGCAAAAGCGCTCACCGCTCCGGGCCTGCTCCGCCCCGGGCGGCCGCACGCCCCGGGCCCGGTCGGCGGCGGCCTCGGCCGAGTCCACCAGCCGCACGCCGGGCCCCATCACCTCGCCGATCACCTCACGCAGCAGAGGGTAGTGGGTGCACCCCAGCACCAGGGTGTCGATCTTCTCCTCGCGCAGCTCGCCCAGGTATCGCTCGGCCACCAGCCGGGGTACTTCCCCCCGGGTCCACCCCTCCTCGGCCAGGGGCACGAAGAGCGGGCAGGCCCGGGAAAAGACCTGCACATCGCGCCGCCGCGCCCGCAAGGCCCGGCCGTAGGCGTCGGAGCCCACGGTGGCCTGGGTGCCGATCACGCCGATGCGGCCGTTGCGGGTGGTCTCCAGGGCGGCCTCGACCCCCGGCTCGACGACACCCAGGACCGGGCCGTCGAAAACCCGGCCCACCACGTCGAGAGCCACCGCCGAAGCCGTGTTGCAGGCCACGATGATCCCCCCGACGCCGGCATCGCGGAGAAAGGCGGCGGCCTGGGCGGCGTAGCGGCGCACGGTCGCCGGTGAACGCGTCCCGTAGGGCACCCGGGCGGTGTCCCCCAGGTAGACCAGGCGCAGGCTGCCGACCGCCGCCTCCAGGGCGCGCACCACGGTCAGCCCGCCGACCCCCGAATCGAAGACCCCCCAGCTCACGAGGGACTCGCGCCGGGCGGAGTGGCGCCGGGCGGAGCGGTTCCCGGCTCGTCGAAGGCCAGGGGCCACTCGCTGCCGTCGTAGACCCGGGTCAGGTCCACGTGGCCGGCCAGGGTGCGGCGATTTTCGCCTCCCACCAGCAGGCCGACGGCGCGGACCTCGTCGAGCCCCTCCACCAGCGAACGCGCCAGGGCGGCCACCACGGCCTGCTCGGCGTCAGAGCCCACGAGGCGGGCCACGGCGTCCGCCTCGAGGTCCACCCAGGCGACACCCCGGGCATCGATGAAAACGCGCCGATAGCCCAGGGGCCTCCCGGCGGGCGGCAGGACACCTTCCCGCTCGACGCCCTCGAGCACCAGCCGGACGATCTCCTCGGCCCGTTCCACGGCACCGGGGAACCAGACGATCTGTCCCTCCACCCCCTCGAGGGTCAACTCTTCGGTGGCCGCCCGCTGGTAGATCATCACCGGCTGGGTGCGCACCCGGGGCACCGCCGCGGGCGGCGGTGGCGGCGGCGTCGCGCGGGCAGGCAGGCCCGCGTCCGCCGCCGGAGGCGCCGCGAGCCAGGTGGAAACCAGCAGCAGCAGCGCCAGCGCCACGGCGGCCCCCGTGCCCATCCCGAGCAGGACCGCCGTGCCCCGGGTCACCGGCTCGCTTCCCGGGGGGAGGGATCGACCGCCCGCACCACCGGCGCCCGCCGCTCCTGCTGTATCCGGTCGAAGTCTTCGATGGCCTCGAACAGCACTTCCGCCAGTCGCCGCCGATGGGGAGCCGTGCCCAGGCGGGCCTCTTCCGCGGGGTTGGTCATGAAGCCCAGTTCCACCAGCACGGCGGGGCAGGTGGCCCCCACCAGCACCCGGAAAGGCGCCTGGCGAACACCCCGATCCTTGATCCCCAGGGCGGCATTGAGCCGCTGCTGGATGATCTCGGCCAACTCGGAGCTTTCCTCGAGGTATTCCACCTGGGCCAGGTCCCAGAGGATCAGGGAAATGGCCTCACCCGTGCCGGGATCGGGCACCACCCCGGCGGCGTTGTTCTCGAGGGCCGCGGTGGTGCGCGCCGCGTCGTCGGTGGCCTCCCGGGAAAGGAAGAAGGTCTCGGCGCCCACGGCCCGGCTGTAGGCCGAGGCGTTGGCGTGAATCGAGACGAAGAGGTCGGCCCGCTCCCGGTTGGCGATGGCGGCCCGGTCGTCGAGGGAGAGGTCCTCGTCGCCGTCACGGGTCAACACCACCTGGTAGCCGGAAGCGCGCAAGCGCGCGGCAAGCCGCCGGGCCACGTCGAGCACCACGTCCTTTTCGAGCAGGCCGGAGGGTCCGCGCGCCCCCTCCTCCTCGCCTCCGTGGCCCGGATCGATCACGATACGCCGCACCGCGCGCCCCGCGCCGGCGGCGACGCTCTCCGGGCGCGGGCCCGCCACGGGACGCGCCCGCAGCCGCACGTCGAAGCCGGGTGGGGTCTCCCGGGGGGCCAGGCTCACCCCGTCGAGGCCGGGACCCGGCTCGAGGGCGACGACCATCGTCCGCGCCCCCCGCGACTCGAGGGTCAGGGCGGCCACCAGGTCGTGACCGATCTCCCGGTGCCTCCAGGGCAGGGTCAACGGAACGTCGGATTCCACCAGCCAGGCCCGACGCCCGACGCCGGTCTCCACCGGTCGGATCCGCCGGGGCGGAGCGGGCAGATCGAAGGCGATCTTCAGGGTGCCGGGTTGCTCACCCAGCAGCACGATGCCCACCTTCCCCGTCCCGGCCCGGGCGGTCACGACCTCCGGCCGGGGCGTCAGCCAGCGGGAGAGGGAGTCTCGCGGCACGAAGAGGTCGCGCTCCCGCACCACCGCGTCGGCACCGAGAGAGATGAACGCCTCGCCCACCCGCACCAGGGAGGGGCGATCCACGCTGAAGATCAGCTCCCGCTCGTCCAGGTGCAGAACGAAGCGGCCCGCGCCGTCGCTGCTGAGCCGCCCCCCCAGGGTGGCGGCCAGCGAGCGCAGGCTGACCATCAGCCGTCCCTCCTGCTCGAAGGCCGGCAGGCGGGCGTCGACTCCCTGGAGGTCGACCCGCACGGATCGCAGGAGCTGGGCCGTGGTCACCGGAACCGCCGCCAGCAGCGCGGCCAGCGCCGCCAGCCCCACGCGCCCCCCCCCGCAGATCCTCCGGGATAGTCTGTTTCTTTTCACGGGGGTGATTCTATGTTCAACGCGCCCCTCGAGCACACCGCAACCGGCCGGGCACGCCCATCCCGCTCCGCGGCGCTCCCCGCCGGCGGCGCCGGCCGGCCCGGATCAGGGGCAGGCGGTGATGCCGGCGTCGCGATCGGCACCGCCCCACGAGCCGGTGTCGACACCGGCGCGGCCGCGGACCACGTAGTAGAAGCCGTCGCCCGCGGCCGGGGTCGCCGGATCGGAGGCGCTGGTGCCGGGTTGGTCGCAGGAGAAGTTGCTGGCGCTGGAGTAGCCGCTGCTGCGCAGGCTCTGCAGCCCGCCACTGGCCACGTCGTAGCTGCCGGCGCCGGTGGCCGCGTCCCACGAAAAGTCGCTCTTGCTGCCGGCGGCGAAGAGCAGGTTGGCCACCTCGCCCACGCCGCCGCCACCGCCGCCCGGATCGCTCTTGACCAGGAAGGGTCGCGAGGCCCCCGCGCCGTAGCGCCCGTAGACCACCAGGGTCTCGTTCTGCGCCGTGTGCTCGACCACCGGCTGCCATTCCTGCTCACCGGGCACCGGCGCCGCCACGGGCTGGGGCTGGCTGTAGCTCGCCCCGCCGTCGGTGGAGATGCTGTAGAACACGCGCCGCGCCCCGGCCAGGCCGTCGCGCAAGACCCGGTGGATCGAGCCGTTGTCCAACACGGCCAGGTCCCACTGGTCGGAGCCCGGTACGAGGACCGCATCGGTGTGGGTCTCGTTGTCGGTGAGCCGCACCTCGACCTGGTAACCCGCCCCGCCGTTGAGAGAGCGGTTGGCCCAGTAATCGTAGGCGACGGCGTCGCCGTTGGTGTCGGTCACCTCTTCGACCCAGCCCACGTGGATCTGCCCCGCGGCCCCTTCTTCCACCAGCACGGGGAAGATCACCACGTCCCCCGCATCGGGCGCCGAGTCCATCACCGACACCGCCGAATCCCAGGTATGACCGAAGTTGGTGCTGCGGGCGGTGGCGGCGTAACCCTGGGCCGCCAGGTCGTCGGTGGAGTAGCCCATGAAGGCGTAGTCGTTGGACGGCGCGATGGTGACTTCCGGGTTGCAGGCGGAAAAGGGCCGCACCGTCTCCACCGGCTGGAAAGTGGCGCCTCCGTCGTTGCTGCGACGCTGGTCGATCACCGAGTTGGTGCAGTTCGAGTCGGTATCCCACAGCACGATCACCCGGTCGACACGGGCCGCCACCGAGGCCACGCCGCTGGTGGTGCTGCCCGGGGGGGCCATCTCGGTGCGGGTCAGGCTGGCTCCGAGGTCCGTGCTGCGGGCATAGCGGATCGCGCCGTCAGGGGTGCTGTAGACGATGTGCACGCGCCCCGCGTCGTCCACCGCCATGTCGGCGTAACGCCACCACTGGTCGTCGCTGCGGTTGGCCTGGATGGGCGTGGTCCAGGTCGTTCCCCCATCGTCGCTGCGGGTCAGCCAGAGGTTCTGGTTTTCGAAGGTGTTGAAATCGCTGGTGGCCAGCAGGACGTAGATCCTGCCGTCGGGATCGACGCCGATGTCCCGGGGGAAATGGTCGTAGTTCGCGGCGGACTCGGGCTCGGGCAGCAGGATCGGCGCCCCGAAGTTCAGCGGGCCGCCGTTCGGGTAGTCATCACAGGCGTCCCCGAGGCCGTCACCGTCACTGTCCACCTGGCCGGGATTGGAGACGAAGGGGCAGTTGTCGTCGTAGTCCGGCACGCCGTCGCCGTCGTAACCGGCGAGGGCCGGAGCGCCGACCGCCAGGAAGATCCAGGCCGCACCCAGAACGACGGGCGCCAGCCGCTCAAACCGATCGAACACCATCACCTGACCTCTCCTCAACCCGGCCCACCGCACCGGCGCGCCCGGAGCTTGGACGTCCGCCGCCTTCCAGCCCCACCCCGTCATACGGCGAATATAGGCGCGCCACCACGGGGAACGCCCCGCCGCCTCCCGGGGCGACGGGCGAAACCAGCCAAAACGAAGGTTTTCGGGGAATTTCGGAAAAAAGCGAAAAAGACCTTTTTTCGCCGGCACCGGCCACTCACCAGGGAGCGGCCGGCGCCGGGTCAGGAGTGGCTGCGCCTACTTGCCGGGGCAGGCGCGCACCACGGCCTCGTCGAGGTTCTTGTGGCCGTAGGCCTTGTCGAAATGCTGGGCGAAGTCCGCCGCCAGGGCCCGGGCCCGCTCGTCGTAGGCGGCGCCATCCGGCCAGGTGTTGCGGGGGAAGAGCAGCTCCGAGGGGACTCCCGGACAGCTCTTGGGGATCGCCAGGTGGAAGAGTTCGTCTTCCTCGTAGTCCACCTCGGCCAGCTTGCCGCTGAGGGCCGCGTCGACGATGGCGCGGGTGAGGTTGATGTCCATCCGCTGCCCCACGCCGTAGGGACCGCCGCTCCAACCGGTGTTGACCAGGTAGACGTCGGTGCCGTGCTGGGCCATTTTCTTGCCCAGCAGATCGGCGTAGTGGTCGGGATGGCGGGGCATGAAGGGCGCGCCGAAAAAGCGCGAGAAGGTGGAGCGCGGAGTGGTGATGCCGGTCTCGGTGCCCGCCAGCTTGCTGGTGTAGCCCATCAGGAACCACAGCATGGCCTGGGGCCGGTCCAGGCGCGCGACGGGCGGCAGGACGCCGTTGGCGTCGGCGGCGAGGAAGAGGATCGTGCGCGGATGTCCGCTGACCGGGTCGGCCTTGATGTTGCTCAGGGAGGTCAGCGGATAGGAGACCCGGGAGTTGGGGGTCAGACGATCGTCGTCCACGTCGAAGCGACCGTTGGGGAAGATCATGCAGTTCTCGATGATCGCGCCGTGCTCGGTGGGATCCGCCTTGCGGAAGGAGGCGTCCCAGATCTCCGGCTCCTTGTCCTTGCGCAGGTTGATCAGCTTGGCGTAGCAGCCGTTTTCGAAGTTGGCCACGCCGGTGTCGCTCCAGCCATGCTCGTCGTCGCCCAGCAACGCGCGGGACGGATCGGCGGAGAGGGTCGTCTTGCCCGTGCCGGACAGTCCCAGCAACAGCGCACAGTCACCTTCGGGACCCTCGTTGGCCGAACAGTGCAGGGGCAGAATGCCGTCATCGGGAAGCATGTAGTTCATCACCGTGAACATCAGCTTCTTGCAGCTTCCGCAGTAGGCCGAACCGTAGACCAGCCCCACGCGGTTGTCGAAGTCCATCACGATGGCCATGTCGGAGGGACGGCCGTCCACGTCCCGCAGCCGGCCCTGGTACTTCTCCGAGCGAATCTTGTCGTAGGGCAGGGCGAACAGCGTGAAGCCCTTTTCGGCATAGATGCTGCGAGCGATGTCGGCGGGGACGGCGCGGAACATGTTCACGGTGAAGGCCGCCGTCAGGGCGCGGTCGGTGACGGTGGTCACCGGCAGGGCGTAGGCGGGATCCGCTCCGATCACCCGGTTCGTGACGTAGATCCGCGGCTTGCTCTCGAGCACGCCGAGGGCGTCCTGCCAGAGCATCTCGAAGGTCTCGGGGTCGAGGGGGATGTTGTTCGGCGCGTCCCAGTCGATGTTGGCGCTGGCGCCGCCGTCCCGCCGCACGATCATCGTGTCCTTGGGGCTGCGCCCGGTGGACTCCGGCGGCGTCCAGGTGGCCAGGGCACCGCATTCGGCCACCACCGCTTCCTTGTGCTCGATGGCGTGCAACGTCAGGTCCTTGCGGGAGAGGTCCTCGAGAACCCCGCCGTGCGAGCCGAGCACGGCCTTGATCTTCCCCTTGAAGTCCATCTTTCTCTCCTTACCCTGGCCCGCCCTTGCGGGACCACGGGATCGGTGGGGTCTGGCAAGTCCTGGGACAGGGAGGCGAAGCAGCGTCTAACTGCCCGGGGCTTACTGGTTGGCAACTAATTAGTGAGTTTAGCGCCGCCGGGGGCGCGAAGCCAGATCCCCCCGACGGGAAGCCGCGGATTTCACGCCAAAGTCAGCGTGCTGTCAACTTTCACCGCGGAGCCCCTGGCGAGTTTGACCCGGGCGGGAGCCGGTGCCTACCATCCAGGCGGCGGTCAGCTCCGCATGCGGGGACCGCAGGGGAGACGCCGATGCGCGAGCCGATCACCCGTTCTTGCCTGCTCCAGCACTTCTCGCGGGGGTTTCGTCCCCATCGCCATCCCCTGATCGGCCTCGAGTACGAGTTGCTGGGCCTGTTGGCGGAAACCGGGGAGGCCGCCCCTTACGATGGCCGGGAAGAATCCATCGTCAGCGTCTTCGACCGGCTCTGCCGGAGCTACGGCTGGCACCCCCGCGGGGGCGAACCGGTGCTGGAACTCTACCGGGACGGCACCCGGATCACCCTCGAGCCGGGCAGCCAGTTCGAAATCTCCCTCAGGCCCCACGACACCCTCGAGGGCGTGCACCGGGAACTGGCGGAGATCCTGGAGGAGGTGCGCGACGTGTCACGGCAGGTGGGCCTGCGCTTCGTCCCCCTGGGAATGCAGCCCCTGTCGACACCGGAGCAGATCCGCATCATCCCCAAGGAGCGGTACCGCATCATGACCCGCTACCTGCCCACCCGGGGATCGATGGCCCTGTGGATGATGCGGGCCACCGCGGGCATGCAGGTCAACCTGGACGTGGACTCGGCGGACCGGGCCGCGGAGGCCCTGCGCTTCGCCCTGTGCCTGAGTTCTCCGGTGGTGGCCCTGTTCGCCAACTCGCCCCTGGCGGCGGGCGCGAACAGTGGGTGGTTGAGCCGTCGGGCCCTGACCTGGACCGACACCGATCCCGATCGCTGCGGCCTGCCGCCCGCCCTGCTCGCCCCCGCCGCCGGCGCGGAGAGCTACCTGGACTGGGCCCTGGACGCCGGGATGTTCTTCATCGTCCGCGGGGATCACCTCCTGGACATGACCGGCGTCACCTTCCGGGAGTACCTGGCCGGGGGGCGCGCCGGCATGACCCCCACCATCGCCGACTGGGAGACCCACCTGACCACGCTCTTTCCCGAGGCGCGGCTGAAGAGCTACCTGGAGCTGCGCTGCGCGGACAGCAACCAGCCGGAGCTGGCCCTGGGTTTCGCGGCCCTGGCGGTGGGCCTGTTCTACGGGGGCGAGGCGGTGCTGGACGAAGCCCGGGCGCTGCTCGAGGGCTGGAGTCCGGCCGAGCGCCTCGACTTCCACCTCGACTGCGCCCGGCGGGGCCTGGCGGCGACCGCGCCGTCGGGACAGAGCGCCGGGCAGATCGCGGGAAGACTGGTGGCTCTCGCGGCCCGCAGCCTGCAGGCCCACCGCCCCGACGAACGGGCCTTCCTCGAGCCGGTGGAGGCCATCGTCGCGCGGGGCGCTCCGCCGGCCCGGGAAGTCCTCGAACGCTGGGAGGGGCCGTGGCGCGGGAACCCGGTCGCCCTGGCCCGTGACCTGGAGGTCCGTGTCACCGCCCCGCGTTGACACCCCCCGGGAGCCCGGCTAGACTCCCCCGGCGTCCGTCGGACGGCTCCTGGTCCGGCGTTTCCGACGGATCGTCCATCGAGCGCGACCCCATCGTCCAGCCAGGTCAGGACACCAGCCTTTCAAGCTGGGAACACGGGTTCAAATCCCGTTGGGGTCGCCATTTCCTCTTCGTTTGCAGGTAGGCTTCGGTCACGATGAGTGAATCCGACCGGGATGGCGCGGGGCCCTTCCGCGGCACCTGCGAGCTGGTGCTGGGGGCCGATCATCTGGACCGTGTAGTCCAGCGGGGCCTGCGGCGCGCCCGCGCCGACTTGGCCCTGGCCACCTCCGATCTCAAGGCGATGCTCGTCCCCGGCCGCCGCAAAGGACGCAGCCGCTCGGTGCTGGAGATCCTCCGGGAACTGGCCGAACGCGGGGTGGAGGTGCGCCTGCTCCACGCCTCGCTGCCCTCGGGCCCGGCGCGGGATTTTCTCGCCGCTCCCCTGCCGGAGACGATGGCATTGCGCTGCTGCCCCCGGGTGCACACCAAGGCCGTGATCGTCGACGCGGCGGCGATGTACCTCGGCAGCGCCAACCTCACCGGCGCGGGCCTCGGCGCCAAGGCCGACCACCGGCGCAACTTCGAAGCGGGAATCTGGACCGAAGAGCCCGAGCTGATCGACCCCGTGCTGGAATGGTTCGACCAGCTCTGGGAGGGGGTCTTCTGCCCCGGCTGCGGCCGGCGCCGGCACTGCCCCGCCCCGCTGGGCTGAGACGGGGCCGTCCCGCCGGCCCCCGTCACCGGCGGGACGGACATGCACCGTGCGCGCCTGCCGCAAGCGAGGGGCGACGGAGAAAAGTGAGGGGTGGCCGGCTGGACCACTCCTGTCGACAACCGCCGGGAACGGCCCGTTGCTAGCGACGGTCCCCGCAGCGAAGCCGACGGCCTTGCCGCGCTGTTCTCGAAGGTCACCAGGGTGTTGCCTTCGTCGTCGCCGGTCGTTTCACAGGGCCTGAATTCGCATGTCGACAGGCGCGAACACGACCGCCGAAGGCTGAATCGCCGGGTCAGACCACCTTCACCAGCCGGTAGTTCTTCTTGCCGGTTCGCAGGATCAGCACCGATTCCGAGGCCAGATCCCCGACCCCGATGATTTTCTCGGGGTCGTCGAGGCGCTGGTTGTTCAGGTAGGCCCCCCCGTTGCGCACCAGGCGGCGGGCCTCGCCACGCGACTTGCAGGCGCCGCTGTCGGCCAGCAGTTCCACCAGCGGGTAACCCTGTTCGAGTCGCCCCCGCTCGACCTCCGTGGAAGGCACGTCGGCGAAGATCGCCAGCAGCTCGCGGTCACTCATGCCCGTGACGTCCCCCCCGAACAGGGCCTGGGACGCCTGCCGGGCGGCGTTCAGCCCCTCCTCGCCATGGACCAGCCGGGTCACCTCGGCCGCCAGCCTCTTCTGGGCCTCCCGCCGTCCCGGATCGTCGCGGTGGGCGCTGCAGAGGGTCTCGATCTCGTCCACTTCGAGAAAGGTGAAGTACTTGAGGTAGTTCTCCACGTCCCGATCATCGGTGCGCACCCAGAACTGGTAGAACTCGTACGGACTGGTGCGCTTCGGGTCGAGCCAGATCGCGTTGCCCGCCGATTTGCCGAACTTCTCACCGGAGGCGGTCTTGACCAGCGGGAAGGTGATGCCGAAGGCCTCCACCCCCGCCTTGCGCCGAATCAGTTCGATGCCCGCGGTGATGTTGCCCCACTGGTCGCTGCCCCCGCCCTGCACCCGGCAGCCGTGTTTCTCGTAGAGATGGTAGAAGTCGTAGGCCTGGAGGGTCATGTAACTGAATTCGGTGTACGAGATGCCGTGCTCGCGGTCCTCGAGGCGCCGACGCACCGATTCCTTGGCCATCATGTAGTTCACGGTGAAGTGCTTGCCCACGTCCCGCAGCCACTCGATGAAGCTCATCGCGCCGATCCAGTCGTGGTTGTCCACGAGCATCGCCGCGGCCCGGCCTTCGAAAGAGATGAAGTGCTCGAGCTGGCGGCGGATGCCGGCGCAGTTCTCGGCGACCTGCTCGGCCGTCAGCAGGTTGCGCTCGCTGCTGCGCCCGCTGGGATCGCCGATCATGCCCGTCGCACCGCCCACCAGGGCGATCGGCCGGTGACCGGCCCGCTGCACGTGGGCCAGCGCCATCACCGGCAGCAGGCTTCCCACGTGCAGGCTGTCGGCCGTCGGGTCGAAACCGATGTAGAAGGCGGCTCCGGGCCGGGCCAGGTGCTCGCGCAGGCCCGCCTCGTTGGTCACCTGCTCGAACATCCCCCGGGCCTGAAACTCGTCCACCAGCGATCTGTTCACCGCCATCTCCCCTCGGGAACACCCGGCTCCCTGTTTCCGGTATCTATCTAGTGCCTGATGGCCGGAGCGTCGAGAGGCGGCTACTCCCGCAATCCGCAGGCCTCGGCCGGGGCCTCGAGAAGGGCGTCGACCTTGGCCGCGCAGATGAAGTCGTTCTCGCTCAGACCGCCCACGGCGTGGGTGGTGTAGCGCACCAGGCAGTGGTTGTAGCCCACTTCCAGGTCCGGGTGATGGTTTTCGAGATGCGCCATCCAGGCGATCGCGTTGACGAAGGCCATGGTCCGGTAGTAGTCGTCGAAGCTGAAGTCTTTGTGGATCTCCCGGCTGGCCTCGTCCACGCTCCACCCGTCGAGCTGGTTCATCCATTCGGTGACCTGCTCGGGCTTCAGAGGATCCACGCCGCCCTCACAGGGCAGGCAACGCCGGGTCTTGAGATCTCCCATTCCCACTCTCCTGCTCACGCCGCGGCCCGGACCCCGCGGGGCCCTTCACGGCGCGCGTCGAAACCTGCGTGTTCCCGCCGAATCCCTCGATCCGGCAAGCCATCATCATACGTTCGCTTCCGCCGGCGGGGCCACCAGGTTCGGAGACGACCGCGCGCCCGACCTCGAGGCCGGGCGCGGCGGGAAGGCCGAAAGCCGGGAACGCGATCAGGGGAGAACCGTCAGCGAGTAGTGATACTTGCAGTTCGAGCAGGCGTTGACCGGACTCTTGTTACACATGATGCGTACCGCGATGATGTTCTCTTCGATCAGGTGCAGAGACAGCGCGTTGGGAAACGCGGGAGGCGCACGAAGATCGTGGACACCGAAGGTGTTGTTCGCGTCCTCGACCTCGACCCGCAGATCATGGTCACCGGTGACCTCCACCAGCAACTCGATCTTGCGGCCCACGGCGCTGGACCAGATCAGGTCCTCCTCCCACAGACAGTCGATGTCGGAATCCGGAGGCAGGTCCGCATCACCCTGGGCGACGGGGCCCGGATACCACAGGGGCAGATCGGGAGCCACGTCGCTGGCCGACGGCGGCCCGTGGCGCAGATCCAGTTCCACCCGGCAGGGAGCCCCGGTCGGGTCTTCACAGCGCAAGACCACGTCGAGCACCCTGGTGTACTCGCGGATCACGGTGGCGCCGGCGGGAATCGTCTCGAAGGCCGGGGCTCGCGACCCCTCGCGCAGCACCTCCATCCGCACAGCGGAGGTGGAACGGTTGGCGATGGTCGCCTGCATGTCCCGGGCCGCGCCGGGATCGAAAACGTCCACGTCACCGTCGCCCTGGCTGAAACTGACCTTCCGCACCAGCCGCGACGAGGCCACCAGGTTCCGACACGACCCCCCGCCCAGGGGAGCCTCGTTCCGGACCTGGGCCGACTGGCCCGATCCGCCGCTGGGGTCGGTGGGGCCGAGCGTCTGGGCCCGTGCGGGAAGACCGGAGATGGCGAGAAGGGCCACCATGCAACCGATGGACCGAATGGAAGTCGTCTTCGTCACTTTTCTTTCCTCCTTGGTGGGGGGCGCACGGCCCGGGGTTTCGCCAAGGAGGTCCGATCGGGGAGACCGGCGTTACAGGAGAATCCGCACCCGTCAGTCCGGGCGCCCTCCGAAACGGGTGATGATCGCCGCCGCGGAAGCGGCTCCCTGCCGCCCGGCCCGGGCAGGGTCCTTCCCGCTGGTGTAGGCGTGAAGGAAGCCCGCGGCGAAGGCGTCTCCGGCCCCGGTGGTGTCGACGACCTGCTCGACCGCCGCCGCGGGCACATCGAAGACCCGGCCCTCGTCGACGATCGTGGCCCCCGCCTCCCCCCGGGTCAGCGCGGCCAGCCGGCAGCCCACGCGCCCGACGGCCTCTTCCACCGTCTCCACCCGGTAGAGCGAACAGATCTCCGCCTCGTTGGCGAAGAGCAGGTCCACGTGCTCGTCCACGAGCTGCCGAAAGGCGTCCCTGTGCCGCTCGACACAGAAGGCATCCGACAAGGACAGCGCCACCTCGCGCCCCGCCCGATGAGCCAGCTCCGCCGCCCGGAAGAACGCCTCCTGGGCCGGCGGCGGATCGAAGAGATAGCCCTCGAGGTAGGTCACCTTCGCGTCGGCCACCAGTTCTGCGTCCACGTCGTCCGGCGTCAGCTCGGCGCTGGCGCCGAGGAAGGTCATCATCGTCCGCTGCGCATCCGGCGTGACGTAGATCAGGCAGCGCGCCGTGGCCGCTCCACCCTCGAGGGGCGCCGTGCGGTACACCGCCCCCGCCCCACGCATGTCTTCGGCGAAAACCCGCCCCGCCGCGTCGTCGGCCACCTTGCCGATGTAGGCCGCCGGTGAGCCGCAGGCCAGCACACCCACGATGGTGTTGGCCGCGGAGCCCCCCGAGCAGAGCACGCTCTCGCCCATCTGCGCCTCGAGTTCGAGCGCTCGCTGCTGGTCGATCAGCTGCATCGATCCCTTGGACAGCTTCCAGCGCTCGAGGTCGGCATCTTCCACCCGGCACAGCACATCGACGATGGCGTTCCCGATTCCCAAGACGTTGATCATCTACAAGCACTCCGTCCGGCCGCCGTCGACAGGCAGGCTGACGCCGGTGATATAGGCCGCCGCCGGCGAGGCCAGGAAGACCACCGCCGCCGCTGTCTCCTCCGGTCGGGCGAAACGCCCCGCCGGGATCTTCTCCATCCACGCCTGGATCTTTTCCGGCGTGTCCACCAGTTCCCGCAGCCGGTCGGTGTCGGTGGCCCCGGGCAGCACGTTGTTGACGGTGATCCCCTGGGACGCCACTTCCGCGGCCAGGGTCTTGGCCCAGGCGGCCACCGCCCCGCGAATCGTATTCGACACGCCCAGCCCGGGGATCGGCTGCCGCACCGAGGTGGAGATGATGTTGATCACCCGTCCATAGCCCTCGGCCGCCATCCCCTCGAGCAGGAGCAGGGTGAGCAGGTGACTGCACACCAGGTGCCGCTCGAAGGCCTGCCGGAACGCCTCGGGCCGGGCCCGGCGGATCTCTCCCGGCGGCGGCCCCCCCGTGTTGTTCAGCAGCACGTGAAAGGGCGGCGCCGACTCCAGGTAGGCCTCCACGGTGCGGCGCACCGACTCGGGCTGGTCGCAGTCGGCCACCAGCAGGTCGTGCCCCTGCCCGGGAAGCTCAGCCAGCACCGCCTCGAGCACCTGCCGCCGCCGCGCCAGCAGCGTCACCCGCGCCCCCGCCTCGGCCAGGGCCACCGCGCAGGCCCGGCCGATGCCCCGACTGCTCCCGCAGACCAGGGCGTTTTTGCCACGAAGCGTATTCATGGGACGCAGTGTATCAGGGACGCACCACCGGCACGTCGTAGCTCGGCGGCACCACCACCAGTTTGTTGACCACCTTGCGCACGCCGTTGATCCCCTCGGTCAGCTCGGTCGCCCGTCGCCGCTCGTAGGGCCGGGGCACGGTCCCCGTCAGGGTCACCACGCCCCCGCGCACCCGGACCGCGATCTCGCCGCGCATGCCCACCAGCTCGCCCCGGCGAAACAGCCCCTGCACCGAGCGCTCGATCCGTGTGTCTTCCGCGTCCGGTGTGCGAATCCGGTCCTCGATGGCCCGCACCCCGGGCACTTCCGCCGCCGCCCGCCGGGCCGCCAGCCGCAGTCTCCCGTCGCGCACCTCGCCTTCGAGCACCACTTTCCCTCCCCGGCGCACGGCCACGCTCAGATCCGCCAGGGAAAGGGCCAGCCGGCGACTGAAGGCCGCCTCGAGACGGCGGGAGAGCAGGCGTTCGTCCACCGCGGGGGTTTTCAGGCGGATTCTGCTGCGTACCGCGGTGACCCCGTGGACACGTCCCGCCGCCTCCAGCGCCGCGTCGACCTGGGCCAGGGTCTCCACCTCCCCTTCCAGCACCACCTCGCCGCCGGAAACCCGCACCTCCAGCCGCTTGCCGATGAGCCGGGGATCGGCCCCCAGGCGCTCACGCACGGCGAAGAGGAGGTCCCGGTCGCCCCCCACCTGGCCCCAGGCCACCGCCCCGGCGACCAGGACCAGCAGGGCCCAAGCAGTCCAGCTTCGATGGGGCATCGGCACGCTCTCCGGGGTCCGTCCAGCCCCCACGGCGAAGCTAGGCCCCCCGGGGCTGGCTTGCCAGCGCGGGCCGGTAAGGGATACTGATGGGCCGGCAGGCACCATGCCGCCGCCCCGGAGCGCGACGCGATGATCTTCGAACAGTTCAAACAGCAGCTTCCCGACCAGGATCCCCAGGAAACCCGGGACTGGATCGAGTCCCTCGACGAAGTCGTCGAGCGGGCGGGGGCCCTGCGGGCCCAGTACCTGCTCTACAAGGTGCTCAAGCGGGCCCGCATGCTCCACGTGGGGCTGCCTCCCACCACCCAGACCCGCTACATCAACACCATCAGCCCCGAACAGGAGCCGCCCTTTCCCGGCGACGAGGCGATGGAGCGGCGCATCCGCCGGCTGATTCGCTGGAACGCCGCCGTGATGGTGACCCGGGCCAACATCCGCTTTCCCGGCCTGGGCGGACACCTCTCCTCCTACGCTTCGTCGGCCAGCCTCTACGAGGTGGGCTTCAACCACTTCTTCCGCGGACGGGGCGACGGGACCCAGGGACGGGGCGACTGCATCTTCTTCCAGGGCCACGCGGCCCCCGGCATTTACGCCCGGGCCTTTCTCGAAGGCCGCATCACCACCGAGCAGCTCGACCACTTCCGCCGCGAGTGCGCCGGCCGGGGCCTGTCCAGCTATCCCCACCCCCGGCTGATGCCGGAGTTCTGGGAGTTCCCCACGGTTTCCATGGGCCTCGGCCCCCTGAACGCGATCTACCTCGCCCGCTTCGACCGCTACCTCGAGTCCCGCGGCCTGGCGCCCGCCAGCAAGCGCCGCGTCTGGGCCTTCCTCGGCGACGGCGAAACCGACGAGCCCGAAGCCCTCGGCGCCCTGACCCTCGCCGCCCGGGAGGGCCTCGACAACCTGACCTTCGTGATCAACTGCAACCTCCAGCGTCTCGACGGTCCCGTCCGGGGCAACGGCAAGATCATCCAGGAGCTGGAGTCGGTGTTCCGCGGGGCGGGCTGGAGCGTGATCAAGGTGCTCTGGGGCCGGGAGTGGGACGAACTGCTGGCTCGCGACGAGGACGGCCTGCTGGTACAGAAGATGAACGAGACCCTCGACGGTGACTGGCAGCGCTACACGGTGGAATCGGGAGCCTACATTCGCGAGCACTTCTTCGGCCCGGACCCGCGCCTGCGCGCCATGGTCGAGCATCTGAGCGACGAGCAACTCGAACGCCTGCGCCGCGGGGGACACGACTACCGCAAGCTCTACGCGGCCTACAAGGCTGCCAGCGAGGCCGAGGGCCGGCCCACCGTGATCCTGGCCCACACGGTCAAGGGCTGGACCCTGGGCGAGGGGGCGGAAGGCCGCAACGTCACCCACCAGATCAAGAAGCTCGGCGGCAAGGAACTGCGGGTCTTCCGCGACCGCCTCGAGTTGCCGATCTCCGACGAGCAACTGGAGGAGGCCCCCTACTACCACCCGGGGCCCGACAGCCCCGAGGTGGAGTACATGCTCGAACGGCGCCAGGCCCTCGGAGGCCTGCTGCCCCGCCGCCCGAAGACCGTCGTGGCCCTCGAGGCCCCACGCAAGACCCTCTTCACCGAGTTCCACAAGGGCACCGGAGACAAGATCGAGGCGTCGACCACCATGGTCTTCGCCCGCCTGCTGCGGGGCCTGCTCAAGGACAAGAAGCTCGGCCCGCGGATCGTGCCCATCGTCCCCGACGAGGCCCGGACCTTCGGCATGGACCCCCTCTTCTCCGAGTTTCAGATCTACTCCCCCCTGGGCCAGCGCTACACGCCCGTGGACGCGGAGTTCCTGATCTCCTACAAGGAGAGCCGCACGGGCCAGATCCTCGAAGAAGGCATCACCGAGGCCGGGGCCATGGCCTCGATGACCGCCGCCGGCACCGCCCACCACACCAGCGGCGTGCCGATGATTCCTTTTTTCATCCTCTACTCCATGTTCGGCTTCCAGCGCATCGCCGACCTGATCTGGTCGTTCGCCGACTCCGGGGGACGGGGCTTCCTGCTCGGCGCCACCGCGGGACGTACCACCCTCAACGGGGAGGGCCTCCAGCATCAGGACGGTCACTCGCTGCTGATGGCGGCCACCAATCCGGCCTGCGTGGCCTGGGATCCCGCCTTTGCCTTCGAGGTGGCCCTGATCATCGAGGACGGCCTGCGGCGGATGTACAGGGAAGACGAGGAGATCTTCTACTACATCACTCTCTACAACGAGAACTACCCGCAGCCCGCCCTGCCCTCCAGGCAGGCCGCCGAGGGCGTGCTCAAGGGCCTGTACCTCTACCGGCCCGCGACCGGCAAGAAGAAGCGCGGGGCGAAGAAGCCGCCGCTCCGGGTCCAGCTGATCGGCTCGGGCCCGATCCTGCTCGAGGTGCTGCGCGCCGCGGAACTGCTCGAACAGCGCTTCGGCGTGCAGGCCGACGTCTGGTCCGCCACGAGTTGGAACGAGCTACGCCGGGAGGCCCTGGCGGTCGAGCGGTGGAACCGCCTGCACCCGGACCAGCCGCCCCGCAGCAGCCATGTCGAGCGCTGCGCGGCGACCATGGAAGGCCCGGTGGTGGCAGCCAGTGACTTCATCAAGGCGGTCCCCGAACAGGTGGCGCGCTGGATGCCCCGCGAGTTCACCGTGCTGGGCACCGACGGCTTCGGCCGCTCCGACACCCGGTCCGCCCTGCGACGCTTCTTCGAGGTGGATGCCGAGCACATCGCCGCCGCCGCTCTCAGCAGCCTGGCTCGCTCGGGCGGGATGGAAGCCGCCGCAGCGGCCGAGGCCCTGGCCCGGCTCGACCTCGACCCCGACGCTCCCGACCCCGCGGCGACCCAGCCGCCCCCGGGCGGCTAGCAGGCCTTCGAACGCGTCTTTTCGGTGCCGGAAGCGTCCCCGGCGGGCCGCTACCGATCGAGCACGTCGGCGATGGCGCCGAGCAGTTCGAGGCGGTCGATGGGCTTGGCGAAGGCGTAGCGGGCTCCGAGGTTGCGGGCCACGGTGAGGTAGTCGAGCCCACCGGCCGTACCACCACCGGAGATCGCGATCACGGGCAGGTCGGGATAGTCCTTCCTGAGTTCCATGATCGTCTCGATGCCTTCCTTTTCGGGCATCAGAATGTCGGTGATCACCAGGTCGAACCCCTGGCTGCGCTGGGCGCGCAGACCGAACTCTCCGTTGGCTACATCCACCACTTCGTACCCGGCGCGCTCGGTCATCTCACGTAGCATACGCCGGGTGCGCTCGTCATCCTCGATCAACAGGATTCTCGGCATCCAGGCACCCCTCAGCGGCGCAAGACGTGATCTGCGTGCAAGCCGACAGTACGGTCTGCTCATTCGTCGTGCGGCTCAGGAGAGTATCACCTGGCCCCGCCGCTGTCCCGCCCGGTGCCGGCGAAACCCCTGGCCCGATCGATCGCCTCTCGCAATTCGCGTATGCCCAGAGGCTTGAGCAGAAGGAACGGAAACGCCTCCGCATCCACCGACCCGGCGTTCCCGTGCCCTGTGCAGAGAATGACCGGCAGCTCCGGCCGCAGCCGCCGCATGGCGGTCGCCAACTCGCATCCCCCCATCGGCCGCATCACCAGGTCGGCGATCAGCAGGTCGTAGCCGTGGGGCTTTGCCTCGAAGCGCCGGAGGGCCGCGAGCGGATCGGTCGCGGCCACCACATCGAAGCCTAACTCGTGAAAAACGCGGGAGATCATGGAGACCAGGGCCGGGTCGTCGTCGACGAAGAGGATCCGCCCCTCGCCCCGCGGAATCGGGCCCGCGGCAGCCTGCTCTTCGGCCTTGATCCCACTCGTGGCGGGAACGTGCACCGTGAAGGTGGCCCCTTCGCCCGGCCGGCTCTCCACCGTCACGGCCCCGCCCAGCCGGGTGACGATGCCGTGCACGACGCTCAGCCCCATCCCCGTACCCTCCCCCGGCGCGCGCGTGGTGAAGAAGGGCTCGAAAATCCGTTCCCGCAGGGAAGGGTCGATACCGGGCCCGGTATCTCTCACCTGCAGCCGCAGGTACGGCCCCGACTCGATGTCCTTAAAGGTCCGATCGTCACCGATCTCCACCGCCTGCAGGTCGATTTCCAGGCGGCCCCCGGTGCTGCCCATGGCATGGACCGCGTTGGTGCCGAGATGCAGGATCAGTTGATGCAGGTCGGCGGGGTCCGCGAACACGCGGAGGTCGCCGTCGTCCACTCTCGCAACGCATTCGACCTGGGCCGGCAGGCCGGCCCGCAACAGCTTGACCGTTTCCTTGACCACCGGCCCCACCTGCAGGGCGACGCGCTCGCCGCTCGAGCCCCGGGCGAAGACCAGCAGCTGCTGCACCAGGTCCCGGGCGCGGCGGGCCGATTCCAACACTTCTTCGAGATCGGCGCGCACCCTGCTTTCCGCCGGCACCTGTTCGAGAGCCATCTCGGTATAGCCCGTCATGACGAACAGGGCGTTGTTGAAATCGTGGGCGATACCGCCGGCCAGGGTGCCCACGGCTTCGAGGCGCTCGACGCGGTTGAGGTGCACCTCCAGCTCGCGCCGCCGAGCTTCCGCGACGCGCGCCCGGCGGCTCCATCGAACGACCAGCCAGACCGCTCCCAGCCCGCCGACGAGCAGCACCAGGTGACTCATCACATCGGCTACCCACCCCAGGGCCAGGACTCGAGCGAGATAGGTATGCGCCGCACCGAGTGCCAGGGTGAAGACCACCCAACCCGCGATCACCCAGGTGGCGAACTGTCGCTCCCCCTCACGGTTCATGGAGCGGGTTCCCCGCTCGCGCCCTCATCCGCCGTGGCGCCCCCGCAACTGCTGCCGGCGCCTGCCGTGCAGCCGAAGCAGTGGGGGGCGAAACGAATGCGGCGTGCAAGCAGGGCCTCGGCGTCGAAGTCGAAAATGGTCTCCGGGGCTCCCGGGTTCAGCCCCATGGCCAGCATCTGGTTGAAGTCGCAATCGTAGAGCCGTCCCCGGTGGTCGACGCTGATCATGAAACGGCACATCACCCCCTCGGCGGCGGCGGCGTTGAAGCTCCCGACCAGCTTCTCCATGTACCCCTCGTAGGCGCCCCGATGCTCGAGCTGTCGGCGGAAGCGGTGGATCGGCATGTTGGTCATGGTGAACAGGTGATTGAACTCCAGTCCCAGCCTCTCCCGCAACGCCCGACGAAAATCCGCTTCCAGGATGTGCTGGGGCGGAGGCAAGTAGGCGCCGGCGGGATTGTAGACCAGGTTGAGCGTCAGCCCGCTCTCCGGCAGGCCGTAGCCCTCGGCGTTGAGTCGCCGCATCGACTCCACGCTCTTGTCGAACACGCCCCGACCCCGCTGCCGGTCGGTGAGAAAGGCCTGGTAGTACGGCAGCGATGAAACCACCTCGACTCGCTGTTCGGCGAAGAAGCCCGGCAGGTACTCCTTGCTCTCTCCGGTGACGGGATTCCCGTCGAGGGTCACGGTGAGATTGTGACGCACCATCACGTGGCGCCCCATGGCCCGGGCCCGACGGACGATTTCGTCGAAATCCGGATGAAGTTCCGGAGCGCCGCCGGTGATGTCCAGGTGACGGATTTCCGGGTTCCGCTCGAGCACCGCCAGGCACTGCTCCCAGGTACGGCGAGGCATCATTTCCCTGCGCTGTGGCGAGGCGTCCACGTGGCAATGACGGCAGGCCTGGTTGCACAGGCGGGTGATGTTGATCTGCAGGGTCTCGAGGCTTACCGGCTCGAGGCCCAGGCGCCGTGCCGCCAACTCGCCACGAAAGTCGAACGAGGCGCCGGCGGCGCCGGAATCGCCCTTCTCCATGTGCATAGTGCGCTCCTGGCAGCCCGTTGAAGAAGTCTCACCACTTCCACGCGAGGGGTCGCGGGCAACGCTACCAGCCTACCGCGCCCGGCCCCGTAAAACCTTCGTCACGCGAACCCATCGGGGCGCCGTCGGGCTTGACAGCCCCGCCGGCAGGCCGTATCCCTGGGTCCACGCACGGGTCACCGGCGGGCGGATCGCCCGATCCTAATCGAATCACGGGGGTGGACTGAAGTGGAGAGATGAAGATGCGAGCAGGCATCTCGATGGGGTTGTTCTGTTGTGCGCTGCTGTTCCCCCTGAGCCTGGGCCAGTCGGTTTTCGTCGACCGGGAGCAAACCGTGGCCATCGACCCCTCGCGGGGCGTCGACAGCCTGGTGGACTACGCCGCGCTGGTGCGCTTCGGCCCGTGGGACGATCGAAACTACGCATTGACCCGCGGTGATATCGCGGTTCTCGCCGCCAACGAGGCCGAACTGCGCATGCCGATTCCCGCCTTCTTCCGCGTCGAGCTTCGGCAGTCGATCGAGGCCATGGGGCGGCGCAGCGACGTACGCTATCCCTTGTACGCGCTCAACGTCTTCCGCCAGCACTTCGGCGGCTACCTGGTCGACGGTGTCTACTACCGGGAAGCCAGCCGCGATCGAGACCGCTACTACGTCGACCTCTCCCGGCCCGCGCCCTCGGCCCCCCGGGCCGGCACCGATGCGGCCCTCGGCGAGTCTCGAGTGACCAACCCCGAGGGCGCGGCGGAGTCCGCCATCGCCATCAACCCCGTCGACACATCCAGGGTGATCGCCGGCTCGAACGGACCCGACGGCGGCCAGAAGATGCACTACTCCACCGACGGCGGCGCCACCTGGACCCAGACGACACTGCCCCTGGGCGGAACCTGCTGCGATCCCAGCGTGGAATGGTCGTCGGACGGCCAGTACGCCTACACCACCACCCTCGGCTGTTTCATCATCTTCTGCGACATCTGGTTCTACCGCTCCGACGACGGCGGCGTGACCTGGACCGGGCTGGAGAACGAAACCCCCGGCGACCCGCGACGGGAGGTAGCCAGCGCCGATCGGGAGTTTCTCCACGTGGACCTCTCGCCCACCTCGCCCTACCAGGACAACATCTACATCACCTACCACAACGGCAACGTGATGCGCTTCGCCCGCTCGACCGATTTCGGCAACACCTTCACCACCAAGACCTTTTCCAACGCGTCGGAAGATATGGGCATCGCCGGCGACATCGCCACCGATCGCGCCGGCAACATCTACTACGTCTGGCCCTCCTTCAACAGCCGCACGATTCGGCTGCTGAAGTCCACCGACGGCGGTGACACCTTCGGTCCCGTCTCGGTGATCGCCGACACCAACGCGTCGTTCTCCTACCCGATTCCGGCCATGGAAAGCCGGGAGGTGGCGGTCTACGTCTCCGCCGCGGCGGACCTCAGCGACGGGCCCTACGCCGACAGCATCTACCTCTCCTGGGCCGACGCCACCAGCCCTCCCACCGGTGATCCGGCGAGCAACCACTCGCACATCCAGGTGGCCTACACCCACGACGGGGGCGCCACCTGGACCCTGACGACACCCCACGAGACCGACGACGCGCTGACCGTGGACCGGTGGCAGTCGTTCCTCGCGGTAGGCCCCGACGGCACCGTGCACCTGGTCTTTCACGACACCCGGCGTTCGGCCGACCGCTCCGGGTCGGACATCTTCTACACCTACTCCACGGACGGGGCTCAGACCTGGTCCGCGCCCAGCCGGGTCACGTCCGAGATCTCGCCCAACATCGCCGACAGTTTCGAATATGGTGACTACAACGGCCTGAGCATGGTGATGAACGACCTGATGGCGATCTACACCGACAACCGCAACGAATCCGGCGGCGGCGGCGACTCCGTCGATGTGTACTCCGCGGGGATCGAGCCCGGCACGGCACCGAGTTCAGGGGCGGGCCGCATTCCCGGCGCCAAGGACGTCACCGGCACCCCCTTGACCGTCACCAAGGTCGGCGGCGGGGATCTGCAACTCGACTGGTCGGTGGTGTGCGGCGCCGGCAGCGACTACGCGGTCTACGAGGGGCTGCTCTCCGACCCCGAGAGCAAGCAGCAGCGCCAGTGCTCCACCGGGGGGGCCACCAGCACCACCCTGACGCCCTCCACCGGACAGCGCTTCTACCTGGTCGTCGCCCAGGGCGACGGCGCCGAGGGCTCCTACGGGCAGGCCAGCGACGGCAGCGAGCGGACGCCCGCGACCGACGCCTGCCTGCCCCAGACCATCAGTTCTTGCCCGTAGACGCAGGGGGCCGACCGTCCCGCGCCGCCACCACCTCGATGCGCACGGGCACCAGGATCCGGGGCAACGTCGCCTGGTTGGTGTGCACCACCAGCCGGCCGGCGTAGATCCCGGGGCGCAGGGCGCTGGTGTCGATCCTGATCTCCAGCCGCTGCACGGGACGGGGGCGGTCGGTGGTCACGGAAGCCGAAAGCCCCGCGAGATTGCCGGTGACGTCGATGCTCGTGGCGCGGAACGGTTTGCGCCGGGTATTGCGCAGGGTGATGCCGCGGAGCAGCGGCGGGTCGCCGGCCTGAACCCGGATGTTCAGCCGCGCGGGCTGCGCCTGGATGGCCGGGGTGACCCGAATGCGAATCGGCAGCGACATCTCCGGCCGCTCGGGGTGGTTGGTGACCACGCGCAGGGTGCCCACCTCGCTGCGCGCCTCGCTGCTGTCGGCCAGCCGGATCTTCACCCGCCAGTCCCCGACCACCGCCCGGGCCCGCTGACCGGGGGGATCGCCGCCGACCTCGGTGACCTTCTCGGCCTCCACGACGAGGCCCGTGCGGCTGGGCGTGATCTCCTGCAGCTCGAGCGGTTGACCGTCGGGACGGTGGAAGAGCAGGTTCATTTCGATCTCGGCCCCCGCCGTACCGTAGAGGTTGATCGAGGGCTGGGGGTAGACCTCCACCGGCGCCTGGGCCAGAAAACTCACCGAAAGACGCAGGCGGCGATGCCGGGGATCGTTGGTCTCCACCTCGACCGTCTTGGTCCGTCGCCCCTGGATGCCCGCGGTTCTGATCCTGGTGACGATGCGTCCCGACCCACCGGGCGGGATCACCGAGTCGAACTCGGCAACGGAGCAGCCTCAGCTGGGTTTGGCCTTGAGAATGCGCAGTTCGGCCTGGCCCTTGTTCTGCACGACGAACTCCGCGGTGACCTCTTCACCCTCCGGGACCACGCCCAGGTCGATCGTCTCCGAGTCCACGGCGAAGAGGGGAACGGCCGCCGGGGCATCCTCGGCCATCACCATCGTCGCCGGCAGGAGGGCCGCCAGGACCAGGGCCCCGAAGCGTTGACATCGCGACATGCCTGTTCTTCCTTTCGTGGGTGCCGCCGGGCATTGTACGGCGAGATCCGCGCCGGGGCAGAAAAAGCCCGGCGCCGTCCCGAATCAGCGCCGCAGGGCGGGATCCACCATCACCTGGATGAAGCGATCGAGCAGATCCGCGTCGAACTTGCCCACCATCTCCCGTTTCATCCGCCACAGGGCCTGGAAGCCCGAATAGGCCGGGCGATTGGTGTAACCGGAGGTCAGCGAGTCGAAGGTGTCGGCGATCGCCACCATGCGGGCCGCCAGGGAAATCTGCTCTCTGTGCAAACCCCGGGGATAGCCCGAACCATCGCAGCGTTCGTGGTGGTTGGCACAGACGTCCAGGCAGAGCGGGTCGTCCCATCCGGCTTCCCGCAGCATGGTCACTCCCCGCTCCGGGTGACTCATCACCTCGGCCCACTCCAGGTCCGTCAGGCCGCTGTCCCGATGGAGCAACTCGCCGGGCGTATCCCCCTTGCCCACGTCGTGAAGCAGCGCCGCCCGCCCCAGGGAAGCCAGCTCCTGCACGTCTTCGGTGCCGATGGCCCGGGCGAACTCGGTGACGTAGAACGAGGTATTGGCCAGGTGGCCGGCTACTTCGAAGTCGATCCCGAAGCGGGACACCAGCCGTGAGTAGGCCTCCGGCTCGGCCAGCAACAGGCGCGCCCCCGCCTCCGCGACGCGCTGGACCCGCTGGTGGAGCCCGGGAGACGCCAGGTCCGACAACACCGCTTCGACCACCATCCGGGAAACGCCGAGCAGGGTGCTGCAGCGGGATTCGAGGGGCAAGCCGGCGTCCAGGACCAGCTCGGTGAGGCGCAGTTCCTCTTCGCTGACCTCGGGCGCGGAGGGCTTGGCCGGCTGGGGCGCGGTCTGGCCCTGCTCGGCGCAGTACTGCTGGTAGGCCTCCGCCTGGTCGGCCGGGACCAGCAGTTCGTGGACCCCGCTCTCCAGCAGGCGCTGACGCACCTCCCCGGTGAACTCCATGTCCCGAGCCCGGTAGAGCACAGGCTCGGTCCCCTCGTGCTGAATGAACAGGTCGAAACTGAGCACCGTCTCGGCCCGTAGATGCTCGATGGGCACAAGGATGTATTGGGCGGTATCTGCCGCTGCCGGCATAGCAAGGGGCCTCCGGCCATGCGCCGCGCACGGCCCTCCACCCGCTCTTCGGCCCAACCCCTCGCGGCTTGACCCCCCCCAGCCCACCGTGGAGCGAAGAATGGACTTCCCGATATGGGCGATCAAACAGCGAAATCGCGCGCGCCGACGGCGGCCAGCATAAGCGCAGCGCCGGATCACCCTCCCCGAATGCGCGGCCTCCACCGCGTCCCGGTCGGCCGCGCGCCCCACCTGCCCCCATCCCCTTCCAGGCCCGCGCCCCCCAGGAGCCCTCGAGCCCCTCGCCTAGGCGGCGACCCGCGACCTTCCGGCGGTCACCGCCCGCTCCCGCGGTTTCAGCCCCCCCGCCAAGAGAGCTCCAAAGAACAACATTCTCCGCTCCACGGTGGTTGACAGGCCCCGTGGTTGAGATAAAGTCTCAAACGTTATGCATGATCATTCAACCGCAGCCGCCATGGAAACCTTTCAGGCCCTTTGCCGTGCCCGGGGCATTCCCCTGACCATCCAGAGGCGGCGCACTTACATGGCGATCCTCCCCCGTACCGACCACCCCACCGCCGACCAGGTCCACGCCACCGTGAACCAGGAGCTGCCCGGCATCTCCCGCATGACCGTCTACCGGATTCTCGAACTCCTGGTGGACATGGGCCTGGTGCGGAAGATCTGCTCTCCTGACGCGGCCGCCCGCTACGACCCCAACACGAGGGTCCACCACCACCTGGTCTGCCTGCGCTGCCACAAGCTGATCGACATCGCATGCCCCCGGTTAAACACCATCGAGGCGCCGCCGGACGCCGCCGAACTGGGCTTCGAGGTCAGCGACTATTTCGTGCAGTTCAGGGGAGTCTGCCGGGATTGTCGGGATGCGCCCCGCGTCGCCGATCGGCGGAGGCGGGGTCGGGCGGGAGCAGGGTCACCCACCAAGCAAGGAGACATGTCATGAAGACCAGGTTCAAGTTCCCGATGCCGGCCGCGCTGATCCTCGGCGCCGGCCTGCTGCTCACGACCCCCCTGGCCATCAGCGGCGACCAGGCGCCGGCGACGAGCTACGCCCCGGTGGTCATGCAGGAAAGCCTCGAAGCCACCATGGCCCGCATGAAGGCCGACAAGTCTTCGGTGATGGCCCGCCAGGCCGAACTCCTCGCCCAGCGCTACGATCTGGCCGATCGGCCCGCGGAGGGCGTCACCATGTCCCGGGGCAAGCCGCTCCAGGGCGGAGTCCGGGTGCGCCTGCCCGAAGGTCTGACATGGGAAGAGCTGGCCGCGATGAGCCCCGCGGAGATCCGCGCGAAAAACCTCTTCCCGGCCGGCTTCCTGCCCCTGCCCCACCCCCACCACGCGGAAGGCGGCATGGTCTTCCCCCGCTATCACATCGACGAGATTCGCCGCCAGACCGGCGTGGACCTGGCGCGCTTCGACCTGGACTACGACCTGCCGGACCACTTCCTCCCGGAGTATCCGCCGGCGATCTACCTCACCACGCGCACCGACCTGGGTGACGTCTCCCAGGGCAAGGTCGTGACCCTCGACAACTACTTCGCGCTGTTCAACGGCATCCTCAACCCCAAGCAGCTCGAGGGCCTCCGCCTGCTGGTCACCCCCTTCCCCCAGCAGCAGTTCAACGCCACCGACGATCGCCGCAGTGAGCGGCCGAGCCGGGGCGTGACATGCTTCGATTGCCACGTCAACGGCCACACCAACGCCGCCACCCACCTGGTGGGCGACATCCGCCCCCAGGAGTTCCGTCACCGCATCGACACCCCGACCCTGCGCGGCGTCAACGTGCAGCGCCTGTTCGGCTCCCAGCGTGCCCTGAAGACCGTCGAGGACTTCACCGAGTTCGAGCAGCGGGCGGCTTACTTCGACGGCGACCCCGTTATCGCCACCAAGAAGGGGGTCAACATTCTCGAGCGAGCCAGCCAGGTGCACTTCATGGCCGAATTCGAAGCCCTGCTCGACTTCCCGCCCGCCCCCAAACTCGACATCTACGGCAAGCTCGATCCCGAGCAGGCCACCGCCGAAGAACTCGCCGGGCAGAGCCTCTTTTTCGGCAAGGCGCGCTGTTCCTCCTGCCACACGCCCCCCTACTACACCGACAACCTGATGCATAATCTGAAGACCGAGCGTTTCTTCGAACCGCAGATGATCAACGGCCTGAAAGCCGTGGGCGACGGCCCGATCAAGACCTTCCCCCTGCGGGGCATCAAGGACTCGCCGCCCTACCTGCACGACGGCCGGTTGCTGACGCTCGAAGACACGGTGGAATTCTTCAACCTGATCCAGGGCCTCGAGCTGAGCCCCGACGAGAAGGCGGCCCTGGTGGCATTCATGAAAGCGCTGTAACCCCCCCCCAGGAGGAGACACGACATGAAGCGCCTCGGCGGCACACGAACCGAGCAGAACCTGCTGACGGCCTTCGCCGGCGAATCCCAAGCCCGTAACCGTTACGACTACTTCGCCGGCAAGGCCCGCAAGGAAGGCCTGGTGCAAATCGCGGACATCTTCACCGAAACCGCCGCCCAGGAGCGGGAACACGCCAAGCGCTTCTTCAAGTTCCTGCAGGGCGGGATGGTGCCGATCACCGCCACCTTTCCCGCGGGCACCATCGGCACCACGGAGGAAAACCTGGAGGCGGCGGCCGCCGGCGAACAGGAAGAGTGGCAACGGCTCTACCCCGAGTTCGCCGGCACCGCCCGGGAGGAGGGCTTCGAGGCCATCGCCAGGACCTTCGAGGCGATCTCCATCGCCGAGCGCCAACACGAGCGGCGCTACCGGGGTCTGCTGGCCAACCTGCAGGCGGGGACGGTGTTCGCCAGGCCGGAGAAGGTCACCTGGCGCTGCCGCAACTGCGGCTACGTCCACGAGGGTGAGCACGCGCCGGACGTGTGCCCGGCCTGTGCCCACCCCCAGGCCCACTTCGAGGTGCTGGCGGAGAACTGGTAGCCAAGAACCGCTGGCGGAGGGGGTGGGATTCGAACCCACGGTGCGCTCTCACGCACGACGGTTTTCAAGACCGTTGCCTTAAACCGCTCGGCCACCCCTCCGGGGGGCGGCCATTCTAAACCCCTCAGACGATGAGGGGCTCGCGACGATGGGAGCCGATGTCCTCGGCCCCGGGCAGATCGCCGGCCAGATCCTCGGCCAGGGCCCGGGCGATCTCCGCCGCGGCGCGCATGGCCGGGCCGTGTACCGGCAGGTTGCTCAACGGGCGCGGACCCGGACCCGCGACGGCGGGATCATCGGGAATCATCCCGATCAGGGGCGGTTCGTCGATGGGATCCTTGCCCTCGAACAGGCCGTCGATCAGCCGGGACTCGGCGCTGGGCTGATCGGGCCGGCAGCGATTGATCACCAGGCCGGGGGCGAAACCCGTGTCCTGGGCCGGCGAGATCTCCTGGCGCAGGGAGTTCATGTCCCGCACCAGATCATCGAGGGAGGTGTAGACCCGCGGCCGCCGGGACGGTCGACCGGCCGTCCCCCGGGCGGTGCGGCGCAGGCGGGCCAGCCGCAGGAAACGCTCGGCATCGGCCAGGGCGGCCTCGTCGTTGGTCGTCACCACCCAGTGATGGTCTCCGAGGAGAAAGAGGTCGAGCAAGGGCTGCCCCACCCCCGCCTGGAGGTCGGCGATCACCACGTCCACCGGCAGGCGGCGCATTTCCGAGCCCAGGCGGGCGATCTCTCCGGGAGAGAGGCCACTGACCGCGACCGTCTCCCGGGGACCGGCCACCAGGTGCAGGCCTGCGATGCCGGGAATCGGCTCCATCACCTCCTCGAGGGAGGAAGCCCGGCCCCGCAGTAGATCATGCACGCTGCGCCGGGCGTCGGGGCGGCCGGTCATCAGGTGCAGGTCGGCGGTGCCCAGGTCGAGATCGACCAGGCAGGTCGTCACGCCCCGGCGAGCCAGGCTCGCCCCCAGCGCGACTGCGACGAACGACTTTCCGTAGCCGACCGACGCCGATCCCAGTGTTATCAGCCGCATTCCCTTGTCGACCTCTGCTGATTGCCTGATCCCTGCTGGGCAAGATCGGTCCCCGAGGCGGCTGGGTCAACCCCTGAAAAGCCTTGCCGGACGGGGGATTTCGCCCCGAAACAGGGTGAACAAACTCACGCCCAGACGGAGGCGCGCCGCGGCAGCCCGGGGACAAGGTCTTTTCGAGGCGGGGGCCGGGATTCCGGCGGGCTGCTAGCGCTCGGCTTCCCAGACCAGCTTGAGCAAGGCCGGCAGATGGTGCCACTGCCGGACCAGCCACGCGCCGCCCAGGACGAAGTAGAGAATCGAGAAGATGATCTTTTCGGTGTGGAAGAGCGCCATCTGGCGGGCGGGATCCACCATTTCCTCGATGCCGATGGTGATCCCCAGCTGAGCGATGAAGAGGGTGGCTAGCAGCACCGCATCCCGCACGCTGAAGCGACGGTCGAGAATCACCACCACGGCGAAAAAGGACTGGGCGGCGGTGAGCAGGACCTCGCCCTGCTGGCGGGGCCCGAGGGGGAAAACGGCCGCCTGCTGACCCGAGGCCAGCAGGCCCAGCATGTAGGCCAGGGGGATCATCCCCACCAGCAGCGTCCACTGGTTGACCTTGCTCGAGACCAGCGCGCCGAGTCCGGCCGTACTCGCGCCCCGCAGGGTGAAGATCAGGGCGATGAGGAACTCGGGAGACTCACTGGCCAGGGGCGCGATCCACTGGATCATCAGGAACTCGCTGATGCCCCACCCCTCCCCGGCGAACTTCAGCCCCTCGGCGAAGGGCTCGGCAGAGGCGAAGAGGGTGACGGCGGCGAAGAGGAAGAGGCCGCCGGTGACCAGCCGCCGCGAGCCGACGGACCAGGCCGCAAAGAGCGCCGCCGGACCCTCGAGATCGGGCTCGACCACCTCCTGCCGGGCCACGTAACGGATGTAGAGCACGAAGATCAATCCCAGGATCGCCGTATCCCACAAGGTCAGGGTGCCCTTGAGGGGGATCACCAGGGAGTAGACCGTCGCCGCACCGAGGAAGAGCAGTTCACCCCAGCGGGCGGGCTCCAGTTCGATATGCCGGCCTCTCCCCTTCCAGATCACGGCCGCCAGGACCATCGGCCAGCCGAGACCGATCAGCAGCCGGTTGGCGCCGGTCATGTTGGCCAGGGCGAGGGGGACGTTCTCCGGAACCGTGGCGGCGGTCCAGGAGAGGTAGATGTCCACCGTGTACTCGGGCAGCACCGTGACCAGGGCGATGATGGCGATGGCCAGGTTCTGGCTCAGGTCGAGCTGAAGCAGCTCGGCGGACCAGGAGATCATGAAGGCGCCGGCCAGCACCCCCAGGCCGAAGATCAACGCCGCCGAGGCGCCGCTCAATTCCCCCCCGGCGAAGACGATCAAGCGCCGCCCATGATCGGGGTGGGCGCCGAGGCCGAAACGCAGCAGCAGGGCGGGCAGCGCAGACAGTACGGCCAGCATCAAAAAGAGAGCAGAGCGCTTCATGCAACAGGCCTCGCGGCTGGTTATTCGAGAAAGAGGGGATGACCGATCACCGAGCCCAGCTTCGGCCGGTACGCCTCGACGTCGTAGTAACGCTCCACGTTGACCCGCCGCACGCCCGCCCCGACGATGGAGATCTCCCGGGTCGTGTAGAGCCCCTGGTCCACGGCGACCAGCCGACCGGTCTCGCCGCGCACCACCTGGTCGGCGGCGATGCGCGCGAAGTTGATCGCCACCAGCTTGTCCAGGGAATCGGCCGGACCCGAGCGCATCAGGTAGGCCAGGGACTGATAGACCGTCCCTTCCCGGGTCTTCTCCTTGAGAAACTCCGACAGCCACCTGCCGATGCCACCGAGTTTCTTGTGCCCGAAGGCGTCGGGCTCACCGCTTTCGATCACCTCTCCGCCCTCGATCCGCGCCCCTTCCGAGACGGTGATCAGGGCGTAGTTACTCGGGTTGTCCCGCTTGTCGCGCAGGATCAACTCGGCCACTCGATCCGGGTCGAAGGGAACCTCGGAGATCAGCGCCCGATCGGCGGCACAGAGCAGGGAAACCATCAGCGAAGTCTCGCCGCAATTCCGGCCGAAGAGTTCGACCACCAGGAAACGCTCGTGGGAGCCGGCGGGGGAACGCAGGTCGGTGATCATGTTCACGCTGCGCGAGACGGCGGTGGAAAAGCCGATGCAGTAGTCGGTACCGAAGACGTCGTTGTCCATGGTCTTCGGGATGCCGATCACCGGCAGCCCCTCTTCATCGAGGCGGCGGGCGAAGGAGAGCGTATCGTCGCCGCCGATGGCCACCAGCACGTCGAGGCCCAGGGTCTCCACCGTGCGGATCGCCACGTCGGTCAGGTCGACCTTGCCGTCTTCGAGCGGCTTGCCCCGGCCCTTGAGGTGGGGCGGGATCTCGCCCGCGGCCACCGCCATCGGGTTGGTCCGCGAGGAATGGAGCATCGTCCCGCCGGTACGGTCGATGGTGCGTGTGTTCTGGCGGGTCAGGCGAACAGTCCAGTCCGAGCCGGGAAAGGGAGAGCCGGGGCCGGCGTGCAGCAGCGCCGCCCAGCCCCGCTTGAGACCCATCACCTCCCAGCCCGCATCTTCCATGCGGGCGGTGAGGGTCTTGATCACCACGTTCAGGCCGGGGACATCGCCCCCACCGGTGAGGACGCCGATTCGCTTGGCCATGAGGCGCTCCTAGCCGGCCAGGCGGTCCAGGCGAACGGCCAGGTCGACGACACGGTGGGAATAGCCCCATTCGTTGTCGTACCAGGACAACACCCGGGCCTGCCGCGGGCCGACCATGCGGGTCGAGAGCGCGTCGAAGATCGAGGAGTGGGGGTTACCGATGATGTCGGAGGAAACCCGTTCTTCCTCGGTGTACTCGAGCACGTCCTTGAGCGGTCCCGCGGCGGCGGCGGCCATCGCCGCGTTGATCTCTTCGGCCGAGGTGTCCCGGGACAGTTCGACCACCAGGTCGACCACCGAGCCGTCGGGAACCGGCACCCGCATCGCCATACCGTCGAGCTTGCCCGCCAGGTCGGGCAGGACCTTGCCCACCGCCCGGGCGGCGCCGGTGGTGGTGGGAATGATGTTCAGCGCCGCGGCCCGGGCCCGACGGTGATCCTTGTGGGGCACGTCGGCCAGCCGCTGGTCGTTGGTATAGGCATGGACCGTGGTCATAAAACCCCGCTCGATGCCGAAGCTGTCGTGCAGCACCTTGGCCACCGGGGCCAGGCAGTTGGTGGTGCACGAAGCGTTGGAAACGATGCGATGTTCAGGGGCCAGCACCTCGTCGTTGACACCGAGCACCACGATCGCGTCCACGTCGTCTTTCGGCGGCACCGTCAGAATCACCCGCCCCGCGCCGGCCTCCAGGTGCTGCTGGATCTTGTCCCGGGTGCGGAAGACACCGGTGGCCTCGATCACCAGGTCGATTTCCTGCTCTTTCCAGGGCAGTGCGCGCGGGTCCCGCTCCCGGGTCAGCCGTACCTGCCGGCCATCGATCACCAGCGCATCGTCGGTGTAGTCGATGGGACGGGCGAACGGACCCATCACCGTGTCGTACTTGAGCAGGTAGGCCAGCATGCGCGGATCGTAGAGGTCGTTGATCGCCACCACCTCGGTGTCGTCGCGGTGGCTCATGATGCGGAAGACCGCGCGACCGATGCGCCCAAAGCCGTTGATCGCGACTCTCATGCCACACCTCCGCTCAGCTTGCCGTCCATCTCGGCCGCCAGTTCCACCAACTCGATCAACCTCAGGGTGTAGCCCCAGCTGTTGTCGAACCAGGCGATGACCTTGCCCAGGTTGCTGCCCTCCTGGACCATCGTGGCCAGGGAATCGAAGACAGACGAGTAGGGACTGTTCTCCACGTCGCTGGAGACGATCGGGTCTTCCATGAACTCGATGATGCCCTCGAAGGGCCCCGATGCCGCCGTGCGCATCACCTCGTTGATTCCGCCCCGGGTCAGCCGCTGTCCGGCCCAGAAGGTCATGTCGACGATCGAGCCGTTGGGCACCGGCACCCGCAGGGAGGAAGAGTGGAAGCGGCCGGCGAGATCCGGCAGCACCTCGTCGAGCACCGCCGCGGCGTTGGTCTCGGAGGGCACGATGTTTTCGGCCGCGGCGCGGGAGGATCGCAGGTCGAAGCCCGGCACGTCCGCCAGGCGCTGGGCGCTGGTGTAGGCGTGAGTCGTGGTCATGTGGACCCGCTCGAGACCGAAGGCCCCATCGAGGACCTTGAGAATCGGCGCGGCACAGTGGGCCGTACAGGAAGCGTTGGAGATGATCTTGTGGGAGGGGCCGAGCATGTGATTGTTGACCCCGTAGACGATGGAGACGTCGGGCTTCTCGATCGGCGGCACGCAGAGGAAGACGCGCCGGGCGCCCTTTTCGAGGTGCCGCTCGCATTCCGACCGCGAACGCGGCCGCCCCACCGCCTCCACCACGTAGTCCACCCCGTACTCCGACCAGTCCACGTCACCCGGATCCCGGGCCGAAAGCAGCGGGATTTCCTTGCCCCAGGTGTAGAGGTGGCCGTCCCGATAGGTCAACTCGTCGGGAAAGCGGCCGAGAATCGTGTCGTACTTGAGCAGGTAGGTCAGGGCCTCGTGATCGGCGATGTCGCAGATCGCACCGATACGGAACTCGTCGGATCGGGAAAGAATGCGGAAGATGTTGCGGCCGATTCTCCCGAACCCCATCAGACCGATGGACACTGGCATGGCTTCACCCCGTCTGGCCCGCGCTCCCGCATCTTCCCGACAGGTGGACAAGAGCCCGGCGCGGTCCACAATCGTCCTCTGCTGTTTCCAGCGGCCGCCATTCTACCCCGTATTTCCGTGCTAAGGTGCGGCAAGACGCGCGGGAGGGGAGAGAGTGAGAGCCGCAAAAGAGGAGCTGCCAGGATGCGGGGCACGGTCTGGCGCCTTGTGGTGCTCACGGCGCTGTTGGCGATCTACCCTGCCGCCATGCTCGCCTTCCACTTCCTTGCCCCGGCCCGCGCCGACGGCGGGTTCGAAGTCCGCCTGGAGGTACGCGCCGAAATCATCCGCGTCGGCCCTGGAGTCCAGCTCGAAGCCTGGCTGGCGCTGGACAATCGCGGCCTCGAAACCCTCAGCCTCGAGCAGGTCCTGCTCGACGTCTCCCGCGGGGAGGAGCCGGAGGTCGCGCTGATCGTGGGCCGGCCCGCTCTGCGGTCCATGACCGGCTCGGCAGGACTCCTGCGCCCCAGCGAGCGAAGAGAAGTGGGGCCCTTCCACCTCGAACTGCCCCTGGGCGCCACCAGCCGCACCCTGCAGGTCAGCGCCACCGTCCGCCCGGTGGACGGGAGCCGCTCGAGAGAGATCCACCAGCGGGTGGAGGTGCCGGCCGGCCGGGCGACGCCCCCGGCCCCTCAGGGCTGACGCCGCCCCCCGCCCTCGAGACGGTCGAGGCGCTCGGTGGCCCGTTCCACCAGGCGGTCCCGGCGGGGATAGACCCGTCGCGCCATCTCGAGATGCTTGCGCGCCCCGCGGTAGTAACCCTGGTCCATCAGCACCTGGGCCAGGGAAGCCCGGTGCCGCTGATTGCAGGGATCGGCCTCCACCGCCTTTTCCAGGTACTCCCGGGCCAGGTCGAGGTCCTGGTCGGTCCGGGCGGCGGCTCCCAGGGCCTGCCAGGCGATGTCGGCGCCGGGATCCAGTTCCGTGGCCCGCAGCAGGTGCTCACGGCCCGACTCCGTCTGCCCCGAGCGCCCCAGGGCCAGGCCGTAGGCCAGGTGGATGTCCGCGTTGTCCGGATCGAGGGCCAGGGCCTGCCGGAAAAGGGGCAGGGCCTCGGCGGCCTTGCCGTCCTGGCTGAGATCCACGGCGATCTCGTAGTAGGTCTCCCAGCGCGGAATCTCGGGAATCCCCGGCGGAAACAGCCCCAGCCCCAGGGCGATGACCGCCGGCGCCAGGTCGGACAGGCGCAGCGCGGGCAGGCCCAGCGCCGCGATGGCGATCATCAGCGGAAGCGCCGGCACCCGGTAACGAGCGGTGGGGAAAAACACCACCCCCGCCAGCAGCACGCCACCGACCACCAGCAGCGGAAGCCAGGGAATCTCCCGACGACGCGCCAGCACCGCGAGCCCGGCGGCGAAGGCCGGCAGGATCAACAGGAACGGCCAGCCCGGCGGACCGAGCAGCACCGCCATCACGGGGGACTCGTCCCGGGCGTCGTAGGGGTTGCGGTTGCGGCCGATCTCCCTGATCGACACGCTGGCCGCCGCCTTGCGCGCGACGTCACCGAGCCAGGCCAGCGGCTCGGAAGTGATGTACGCCAGGCCCTGACGGAAGAACCAGGCCGATTCCGCCGCCCGGCTGGCGGCTCCCCCCTCGCAGCGGGGCCGCTCGACCAGGTGCCCCCAGTGGATCCCGGGGCGGATGCCCACGGTCTGGGGATAGTCCGGGTTGTTGCCGATCCAGAAGTTCACGCCGCCGTTCCACGAGATCGGCACCAGGTCGGGTTCATAGGTCTGGTTGCGGATGGTCACCGGAGCGATGGGAATCGCCGCGCACACCGCCAGCACCAGTGCCGCCGCCAGGCCTTCCCGCCGCCAGACCCAGGCCAGGGCGCCCGCACCCGCAAAGACCATCGCCGGCAGCATCAGGCCCAGCAGGCCCAGCAGGATCCCCGCCGGCACCATCCGCCCCAGCCGCCCGACACTCTCACCCGGCCCCTTCCAGGAGAGCACGACCAGCCACGACAGCAGGAGCAGCGTGGCGGGCGAGGCCGGCAGCAGTTCGCCGTCGAAGTAGATCAGGCTTCCCGTGACGGCCATCGCCGCCCCCGCCAGCAGGGCCGATCGCCGGGAGCCCCCCCAAAGGCGGACCAGCCAGACCAGCAACACGGTCCCCAGGGCACCGACCAGGGCCTGCAGCAGCCGCACGGCCGGCGGCGAAGGCTCCCCCACCAGGGCATAGACCCCGCGCAACATCCAGGGGTAGAGGGGCGGCTGCCAGTAGGGCTCGGCAGGATCACCATGGACCGCGATGCGGTGGTAGGTCGCCGAATCGAGCACCAGGCGCTGGTAGTAGAGGGCGTCGGCGGAGGTCAGCACGAAGGCCAGGCGCAGGGCCAGGGCCAGGGCGAACACGCCCAGCGTCCAGGAGATGAAACGTCGACTCTCGCTTCCCCGATCCAAGTGCAGCCTCCTCGCCGGGGAAGAGACTATCCCGAGAAAGTTCAAATTGACAGGCTGCCACCGGCGTTGTAGGTTCGCGGCCTGATGAACCGCGACCGGCACCATCTGCACCGGCATCATCGCCATCCCGATCGGGGACGGCCGCTGGTGTAGTTCGCGCTGAAGACGTGATCCACCCCGTGCGCCGGCCCCAGGCCGGCGTTTTCGCGTTTCACGCTCGCGGGGATGTCGGCCGGCCCGGCCCGGGAACCCGATGGGAGATCCCCCGATGGCCGTACCCGCTCAGCCCGCCCTTCCCGACCCTCCTCCGGTGCGCCTGGCCCTGCCCAAGGGGCGCATGCAGCAAGGCGTCTGCGACCTGCTCGCCGCCGCCGGTGTCCGCGTCGAGGCCACCGCCCGGGGCTATCGCCCCCACGTGTCCCTCGCCGGCTACGAGGCCAAGTTCCTCAAACCCCAGAATATCGTCGAGATGCTGGCCCATGGCTCGCGGGACGTGGGCTTCGCCGGGGCCGACTGGGTCGCCGAACTGGACGCTGACCTGGTGCGCCTGGTGGACACGGGGCTCGACCCGGTGCGCCTGGTGGCCGCGGCGCCCCGGGCCCTGCTGGCCGACGAACGGTGGCGCGGGCACCCCTTGACCATCGCCTCCGAGTACGAGCGGCTGACGCGCCGGTGGATCGCCCGGGAGGGCCTCGACGCACGCTTCGTGAGGACCTACGGGGCGACGGAGGTCTTCCCCCCCGAAGACGCGGACCTGATCGTGGACAACACCGCCACCGGCGGCACCCTCGCGGCCAACGGCCTGCTGGTGATCGACACGCTGATGGAGTCGTCCACCGGACTCTACGCGCACCCGGCGGCCCTCGACGACCCCGCCCGGCGGCGGCGCATCGAACACCTGGTGGTGGTGCTGGAGTCGGTGCTCGCCGCCCGCAGCCGCGCGCTGGTGGAGGTCAACGTGCCCGCCGCCTGTCTCGACGCGGTGATCGCGGCCCTGCCCTGCATGCGGGAGCCGACCCTCGCGCCCCTCCACGGGGGCGCCGGCTTCGCGGTCAGGGCGGCGGTGCCCCGCCATCGACTCGCCGAGGTGATCCCCGAAATCAAGGCCCGGGGCGGGACCGACGTGCTGGTCACCGCCCCCGAGCAGATCGTCCCATGAGCGCCCCTGCGGCCGGTCGCCCACCACGCCCGCCCCAGCCGATCGACCTGCGCCTGGACGCCAACGAGGGCCCGCCCCTCGCGGGGGTCGGGGACTGGCTGGAGGGCGAGGATCTGCCCGAGCTGCTCCGCCGCTACCCGGAAGACGCTCCGCTGACCCGACGCCTGGCGCGGGCGGAAGGGCTGGCTCCCGAGCAGGTGCTGGTCACCGCCGGAGCCGACGACGCCATCGAGCGGGTCGTGCGCGCCTTCGCCGGCGGCGGCCGCCAGGTGATCGTCCCTCAGCCCACCTTCACCATGATCGACCGCTACGTCCAGCGCTGCGGCGCGAAGTCGGTGGCGGTGCCCTGGCTCGAGGGCCCGTGGCCCCTCGACGCGGTGCTCTCCCGGATCGACGAACGGACCGCGGTGATCGCCGTGGTCTCTCCCAACAACCCCACCGGCCTGACCTGCGCGCCGGAGATCCTCGCTCGCCTGTCGAAAGCGGCTCCGCGGGCCGTGCTCCTGGTGGACCTGGCCTACGGCGAATACGCCGCCACCGACCTGTCCGCCTGCGCCCGGAAGCTGCCCAACGCGGTGGTCTGCCGCACCTTCTCCAAGGCCCGGGGCCTGGCGGGCCTGCGCGTGGGCTGGGTCACCGGACCGGCGGCGCTGATCGAGGCTCTGCGGGGCGTCGGCCACCCCTACCCCTGCTCGGCCCTTTCCCTGGCGCTGGCGGAACGGGCGATCCAGCCGCAGGCGACCCACGTCGCGCAGGTGCGCCGGGAACGCGACGACCTGGCGGCGGCGTTGCGCGACCTGGGCTGCCGGGTCATACCCTCGGAAGGCAACTTCCTGCTGGTCCGACCGCCGGGACCGGGGGGCGCACGGTGGCTGTGGGAGGGACTGGCGGGCCTGGGCATCGCCGTGCGCCGCTTCGACGAACCCCACCTGGAGTCCTGGGTGCGGATCACCCTGCCGGGGCAACCGGCCGCCTTCCGCCGCCTGCGGCAGGCCTGTGCGAGTGTGCTGCGCCCCGAGGCGCTGCTGCTGGACCTGGACGACACCCTGGTGGACACCTCCCGCTCCTTCCGCCGGGCCATCGTCCAGGCCGCCGCCCATTTCGGCGTGAGCCTCGGCGAGCGGGAGGTCTGCCTGGCCAAGGCCGCCGGCGGCGCCAACGACGACTGGGCGCTGGCCGGGGAACTCCTCGCCGCCCGGGGGGTGACGCCCCGGGCCGCAAGCCTGCGGGCACTCTGCGAGGGGCTCTACCGCGGCCGCCACGGCGGACCGCCGCTGGCCGCCGACGAAACCCTGCTCGCCGACCCCGCGTACCTGCGCCGCCTGGCCCGGCGCCTGCCCCTGGCCCTGGTGACCGGCCGGCGGCGGCCAGAGGCCCGGGCGGCCCTCGCCCGGTGGCAAGTGGACGAGCTCTTCGGCGCCCTGGTCGGCGCCGACGAGGCTCCCACCAAACCATCCCCCGAGCCTCTGCGCCTGGCCCTCCGGCGCCTGGGCGCGGGCCGGGCGTGGATGGTGGGAGACAGCCCCCAGGATCTGCGGGCCGCCCGCGCCGCGGGCGTGGTGCCCCTGGCCGTGGTCGCGCCCGGCGTCACGCGGGCGGAGGTGGAGCCCGCGCTGATCGCGGCGGGAGCCGCCCGGGTCCTCGACGGAATCGAAGAACTCGAAAGGATGCTGCCATGAGCGCTTCTCCCCGCCGCGCCGACGTGGAGCGCGAGACCCGCGAAACCCGCTGTGCTCTGAGCCTCGTTCTCGACGGCGCGGGTCGCTGTTCCATCGCCACCGGCATCGGCTTTCTCGATCACTTGCTCGAAGCCCTGGCCTTCCATGCCCGCTTCGATCTCGACCTGCACTGCGCGGGCGACCTGGAGGTGGACGATCACCACGTGGCCGAGGACTGCGCGCTGCTCCTCGGCCGGGCCCTGGACGAGGCCCTGGGCGAGCGCTCCGACGTCCGTCGTTTCGCCTCGGCCCACGCCCCCCTGGACGAGGCCCTGGCCCGGGCGGTGGTGGACCTGGCCGGCCGGCCCTGGCCCGAGGTGCACCTCCACCTGCGCCGCGAGCGCCTCGGCACCCTGGCCTGCGAGAACGTGACCCACGTGCTGCGCTCGCTGGCCATCGCCGCCCGGTTGACCCTTCACGTGGACCTGCTGCGGGGCGACAACGACCATCATCGGGCCGAGGCGGCGTTCAAGGCCGTCGCCCTGGCCCTGCGCGAGGCGATCGTGCCGATCGGCGGTCCGGTGCCGAGCACCAAGGGGGCCCTGTGAATCGCCGGGAGGAAGTGCTGGTGGTGCCCACCGGCACGGCCAACATCGCTTCACTGCTCGCGGCCCTCGGGCGGCTGGGCATCCGGGCCCGCCGGGAAGACGACCCCGCGGTGATCGCCCGGGCCCCGCGGGTGGTGCTGCCCGGCGTGGGCACTCTGGGCGCCGCCCGCCGGGCCCTCGACCGCCGACGCCTGGCCCCCGCCCTGGGCGCCCGCATCGCCGCGAACCGGCCCACCCTGGCCATCTGCCTCGGATTGCAGCTCCTCGGCGCCGGCAGCGACGAGAACCCCACCGTCGAAGGCCTCGGCCTGTGGCCCCAGCGGGCGACCGCCTTTCCTCCGACCGTCCGCGCCCCCCAACTGGGCTGGAACCGCATCGAACCGGACCCGGGCTGCCGCCTGCTCGAAGCGGACCACTTCTACTTCGCCCACACTTTCCGGTTGACCGAAGCGCCTCCGGGCTGGGCCGCCGCCTGGGCCCATCACGGAGGCCGCTTCGTCGCCGCCCTCGAGCGGGGATCCACGCTGGCCTGCCAGTTCCATCCGGAGGTCTCTTCGAGAGCCGGGAAGACGCTGCTCGAGCGCTGGCTGGCGTTGCCGGCCGGCCGGGAGGGACGGCCATGCTGACCCGAAGGATCATTCCCTGTCTCGACGTACGCGCCGGACGCGTGGTCAAGGGCGTGCGCTTTGCCGCCCTGCGGGACGCGGGGGATCCCGCGCGGCTCGCCGCCGCCTACGCCGCCCAGGGGGCCGACGAGGTGGTGTTGCTGGATGTGGCCGCGACTCTCGAGGAGCGCCGCGCCCGCCTCGATACCGTGCGCCGGGTCAGGGAGGTGCTGGACCTGCCCCTGACCGTGGGCGGCGGGGTGCGGAGCGAGGCAGATGCGGCGGCGCTGCTGGAGGCCGGGGCGGACAGGGTCAGCGTCAACAGCGCCGCGGTGGCCGATCCCGCCCTGATCGAACGCCTGGCCGCGCGTTTCGGCTCCCAGTGCACGGTACTCGCCATCGACGCCCGCCGACGGGAGCAGCGCTGGGAAGTCCTGACGCACGCCGGCCGGCGGACCGCGCTCCCCGACGCGGCGGACTGGGCCCGCCGGAGCGCCCTCCGGGGGGCCGGAGAGATCCTGCTCACCGCCTGGGATCGCGACGGCACCGGCTCGGGCTACGAACTGGAGCTGATCGCCGCGGTCCGCCGTGCCGTCCCGGTGCCGGTGATCGCTTCCGGCGGAGGCGACGGTCCCGGGCACATGCTGGCGGCTCTCGAGGCGGGCGCCGACGCGGTGCTCGCCGCATCGATCTTTCACGACGGCCGATGGACCGTGGGGGCGCTCAAGTCCGAGCTGGCCCGCCGCGGCGTGGAGTTGCGCCCATGTTGATCCCCTCCATCGACATCCAGGACGGACGCGCCGTCCAACTCGTCGGCGGCCGCGAAAAGGTGATCGACGCCGGCGACCCCCTGGCCGTGGCGGAACGCTTCGCGGTGGTGGGCGAGCTGGCGGTGATCGACCTGGACGCGGCGCTGGGCCGCGGCGGAAACCGGGCGGTCATCGAAGAGCTGGTGCGCCGCCATCCCTGCCGTGTGGGCGGCGGCATCCGCGACCTGGAAACGGCCGGGCGCTGGCTGGACGCGGGGGCGCGACGGGTGATCCTGGGCACGGCGGCGCGACCCGATCTGCTCGAACGCCTGCCCCGCGAGCGCGTGATGGCCGCCCTCGATGCGCGGGAAGGCCGGGTGATGATCGAAGGCTGGCGGCGGCCCAGCGGCCAGACCCTGCTCGAGGGCCTGGCGAGCCTGCGGGAGGTGGTGGGCTCGTTCCTGGTCACCGCCATCGAACGCGAGGGGCGCCGGACCGGCATCGACATGGCATTCGCCGGGGCCGTGAAGCGGGCGGCGGCCACCACGCCCGTGACCCTGGCCGGGGGGATACGCTCGGCGAGGGAGATCGCCGCCCTCGACGCGCTGGGGATGGACGCCCAGGTGGGTATGGCGATCTACAGCGGCAGCCTGGACCTGGCCGACGCCTTCGCCGCGCCCCTTCGCAGCGAACGGGCAGACGGCCTGTGGCCCACGGTGGTGGTCGACCCCCACGGTCGGGCTCTCGGCCTGGCCTGGTCGAGTGCCGAGAGCCTGCGCGAGGCGGTACGCACCCGCCGGGGCGTCTACCACTCCCGCAAGCGGGGCCTGTGGCGCAAGGGGGCACGCTCGGGAGCGGTCCAGGAGCTGTTGCGGGTCGACCTGGACTGCGACCGGGACACCCTGCGCTTTACGGTGCGACAACGGGGAGTCGGTTTCTGCCACCGGGAAAGCTGGAGCTGCTGGGGCGAGGACGGGGGCGTGGCGCGACTGGCCCGGCGCCTGGCGACCCTGGCGGCGACCCGCGGCGATCGGCGGCCCGGATCCTACACCGCCCGGCTGCTGAACGACGACTCCCTGCTGGCGGCCAAGCTGGTGGAAGAAGCCGACGAACGGGCCGCGGCGGCCGTCGCCGGCGACGGGCCCCACGCCGAGGCGGAGTGCGCCGATCTGCTCTATTTCGCCCTGGTGGCCCTCGAGCGGGCCGGAGGCCGGTGGCAGGCCGTCGAGGCGGAACTGGACCGGCGCGAGCAGAAGATCACGCGACGCCCGGGTGACGCCAAAAGGCCCCGACCATGAACCCGCCCCCGCTCCCTCGCCGGCGCCCGGAAGAGGTGCGCGCCCAACGCCCCTGCCCGGTCGACGCCGAAGCCCTGGCCGTCGCCGCCCCCATCGTCGAGGAGGTGCTGCGGGAAGGCACGGAGGCCCTGCGCCGCCACGCCGAACGCTTCGACGAACTCAGCGCCGGCCGCCTGCTGCTGAACCGTGCCGAGCTGTGCCAGGCCCTCGACGCCCTCGACCCCGCCCGCCGCGCCCTGCTCGAGCGCACCGCGGACCGCATCGACACCTTCGCCCGCAGGCAGCGTTCGTGGCTCCTCGCCGGCCAGCACCGCTTTCCCGGCGGCGCGGCGGGCCAGCAGGTCGCGCCGGTACAACGGGCGGGAGGCTACGCCCCCGGCGGCCGCCACCCCCTGCCCTCGTCGGTGCTGATGACCGCGGTGACGGCCCGCGCGGCCGGCGTCGAGGAGGTGTGGATCGCCTCGCCGCGGCCGACCCCCCTGGTTCTCGCCGCCGCCGCCATCGCCGGGGCCGACGGCCTGCTGGCGGCCGGCGGCGCCCACGCCATCGCCGCCCTGGCCGGCGGCGTGGAAGGCCTGCCCCCCTGCGACGTGGTGGTCGGCCCCGGCGGCCGCTTCGTCACCGCGGCGAAGAAGATCGTCAGCGGGATGGTGGGGATCGACACCCTCGCCGGTCCTTCGGAACTGACCGTCCTCGCCGACGGGACGGCCCCCCCGGGCTGGGTCGCCGCCGACCTGCTGGCCCAGGCCGAACACGATCCTCTCGCCCGCCCGGTGCTCATCGCCCTCGACCGGAACCTGGAACTCGCCGTGCAACGGGAGCTGACCCGCCGGCTCGGCGACCTGCCCACGGCCCCGGTGGCCCGCCGCGCCCTGGCCGGCGGACTCTCGGTGCTGGCCCAAGACCTCGACCAGGCCGTCGCCCTCTGCAATCGGCTGGCCCCCGAGCACCTGGCCCTCCACCTGGAGCGGCCCGCCGACATCGTCCCCCGTCTCGAGCACTACGGCGCCCTGTTCATCGGCAGCACCACCGCCGAGGTGCTGGGGGACTACGGCGCCGGACCGAACCACACCCTGCCCACCGGCGGCGCCGCCCGCTACAGCGGCGGCCTGTCGGTGCTCGACTTTCTGCGGGTCCGTACCTGGCTGCGCATCGACGACCCCGACCGGGCCGGCGAGATCTTCCGCGACGCCGCGGCCCTGGCCACCGAGGAAGGCCTGGTCGCTCACGCCCGTTCAGCGCGGCTGCGGAGCCGTCACTGAACCGGGCTTGCGGGCCCAGGCGGCGATGAAAGCGTTGTCCAGGTCGTAGCTGACGCGCTGGGGCTCGCAACCCGCGTCGGCCAGTACCCGCGTCAGGGAGGGCTCGGTGTAGAAGTAGTGGTGCGTCTCGCAGATGTATTGCGGGCAATACTGGGGCACCTGCACCACGATCCACCCGCCGGGCCGCATTTGCTCCACCAGGCGGCGCAGGAGCGGTCGCGGCTCGGGAATGTGTTCGAGGGTATGCCAGAGCACGACCAGGTCCACGGGCTCGGTGATCTGCTCCAACTCGCCGCACATTCGCACCTGCCCGGGCACGGGCAGGTGACGGCGCACCTGCTCGAAGGTCTCCAGGTTCAGATCGACCCCGTAGGCGCGGGCGAAACCCAGGTGGGCCGCGGCGATCGGCATCAGGCCGCGCCCCGCGCCGAACTCGAGGAAGACCCGTCCGTCGAGCCGGGTCCACCCCTCGGGCAGCAGGCTGCGCACCAGGCTCGCGCTGTCCACCAGGGAACGGGGCAACGCGGCGATCTGCTCGTCCGTCAGGCCGTAGAAGCTCCGGGAGCCCTCGCGCTGGAGTGTCTCGCTGGGATCCGAGTCCTTGTTGACGATCACCTGGCATTCCCGGCAGAAGGCGATGCGCACCTGCCGTCCCCCGAGGCTCCTGCGGATTTCCACGTCGACCAGGGTGCCGGAGGCGCAGACCCGGCAGGTGGACGCCGCGGCGCTCACGAATGCTGCCCCACCGGAACGTTGCGCCGCGCACGGGAACCGGAGGCGGCGGCACGGCGATCGGCGGCGGTGGGCACGACCAGGCGGAGCAGCAGGTCCTCGCCCCGTTGCCCGGGCAGGATCGTCACGCTGCCACCGAGGCGCTCAGCCGCGCCGTGGGCCACCGCCAGGGTCAGCCAGCGACGCCCCTCGGCGGCCAGCCGTTCGAGCGGTTCGTTCGCCAGGCGTGCGGCGGCTCCCTCGGGCAGTCCGTCGAGCCCCCGGAAACAGATGTTCAGCTCCACCAGGTCGCCCCGCACCGGCTCGACCCCCGCCTCCAACATCACCGCGCCCCGGGCCCCGGCGCTGAGCGAACCGATCTTGTCGAGGATCAGCCGCAGCAGGCCCCGGTCGGTCTTGATCAGCGAGGGCAGCGAGGGATCGGGCTCGAAGCTCAGGGCGCCGTGCTCCCCGGCCACGGCCGCCAGTACCTTGTGAATCTCGACGATTTCGCTGCGGGGGGCCTGCTCGGGCCCCTCGATGCGGCCGAGGACCAGCAGGTCGCGGATCTCCACCGCCAGGTCCCGCAGGGAGTCGGCCAGGGGTCCGAGTCCGGCACGACGATCGAACCGGGAATCCGCCGCCGCCGGCTCCATCAGGCTCCGGACCCGCTGCTCGAGCTGCTCGACCACGGGCAGGTCCCGCTCGGCCAGGGTCTCGAGCAGGTGCAGGCGGGCGCGGGACAGGCGCCGGGCCTCGTCCACCTGCTCGCTCAGATTCAGGCAGGCGGCCTCCGCCGCCGCCAGGGATTCCCGCAGCGGAGCCGCGTCCTCGGCACCCCCCACGGGGGGAGCGGCGGGCGGTGCGCCGGGGCGGCGGGCCAGCAGGTAGCCGGCCAGCAGGCCCAGGAGCAGAGTCCCCAGAGCTGTCGCCACGAGCTGTTCCATCGGGTTCCTCGTCGTTCTGACTACTCTTCGGCCTCTCGGGGGTGCGGCTGAAGCCCCCGCCCTGACCCCGGCCCCACTCCGCGGGGTGTTCGCGCGGAGTGCGGGTACGGGGGTCCGACCGGTGAAAGCCTCAGTCCAGGGCCATGGAGACGAGACGGGAAATGCCGGGCTCGGGCATGGTCACGCCGTAGAGGACATCGGCGGTTTCCATCGAGCGCTTGTTGTGGGTGATGAGGATGATCTGGGTTCCCGCGGCGAACTCCCGCACCGCCTCGGTGAAGCGGTGGACGTTGGTGTCGTCGAGGGGAGCGTCGATCTCGTCGAGCAGACAGAAGGGGGGCGGCTGGTAGCGGAAGATGGCGAAGAGCATCGCCGTCGCCGCCAGGGCCTTTTCCCCTCCCGACAGGAGACCCACCGACTGCAGTTTCTTGCCCGGGGGCTGGCACATGATCTCGATGCCCGACTCGAGCACGTCGTCTTCGTTTTCCAGGTGCAAGTCGGCCCGCCCGCCACGGAAGAGGATCGTGAACTGGGCGCGGAAGTGCTTGCGGATCTCCTGGAAGGCCTCGAGAAAGCGCTCCCGGCTCTCCCGGTCCATCTTGCGAATCGAGCCGGAGAGTTCGTCCACCGAGCGCTTGAGATCCTCGCGCTGGGCGCTGAGTTCCTCGAAACGGGCGTGCAGTTCTTCGAACTCCTTTTCGGCCAGCAGGTTGACCATGCCCAGGCGCTCGCGCTTGCGTTTGACGTCCCGCAACTCCTCGAGCAACAGCCCGTCGTTGTCGAGGATCTCGCCCTCGATGCCCTCCGGCGGTTCGGCGGGCAGCTCGGCGGGCTCGCAACCCAGGTCCTCACGGCAGCTCTCGCGCTCGTGCTGGACCTCCAGCCGGGCCTTCTCCACGGCCAGTGCCGCTGTTTCCCGGCGGGAACGGGCCTGCTCGAACTCCTCGACGGCCAGCCCATGGCGGGCTTCGAGGTCATCGACCTCGGTCGCCAGTCCGGACAGACGTTCGGCCCAGGCTTCGACCTCCCGCTCCAGGTCCCGGCGGCGGGCCCGGGCCGCCTCGAGATGCTCACTTTTCTCGGCGGCCTGCTGTCGCAGTTCGGCGGCCCGCTCGAGGGCCTGGCTGCGGACCCGCCGGCCCTCCTCCCGCCGCTGCTCGAGCGCCTCCAACTCCCGCTGCAGGCGCTCGATGCCCTGCTGCTGGGCACCATACCGCTCACGCAGGGCCCGCTCGTCGGAGAGCCGGGCCGAGCCTTCCGCCTCGGCCCGCCTGAGCACCTCCTCCTGCTCGCGAAGCGCCGCGCGGATGGCGTCGAGGCGCTCGCGCTCGGTGGCGATTTCTTCTTCCAGGCGCTGTTGCTCGGTGGCGGCCTCCGCCGCCTCCCGGCGGGCCCGCTCGAGACCCTCGACGGCGGTGGCCAGGGCCGCCCGGGCCACCTCGGCCTCGTGTTGCAGGCGCTCGATGGAGCGCTTGTGCTGGCCGGCCTCGAAGCCGGCGCTGGCCTGGGTACGACGGGCGGCGGCCAGTTCCTCTTCCACCCGGCGACGTACCACCTGGGCGTCCCGGTGGGCCTGGCGGGCCTGCTCCACCGCGGCGGCTGCGGCGGTCCGCTGCTGCTGGAGGCGCTCGAGGAGGGCCGCCAGCTCTTCCCGCCGGCGCGAGCGACCGAGCAGTCCTTCGCTTCCCTCGACCTGGTCGCTCTCCACGGTGACCACGCCGCTGGCATGGACGGCGTGACCCTCGGGCGTGAGGTAATCGAAACCGGGGAAACGACGGTGCAGCTCGAAGGCCAGGGCCAGGGACTCCACCAGCACGGCATCCTGCAGGCGGGAGCTGATCGCCTGCCCCAGTTCACCCAGCGGTCGCAGGTGTTCGGAGAGCCGGCCCCGCACACCGGGATGCGCCGCGAGCGCCGCCGGCAACTCGCCATGGGACACGCCCTCGGCCGCCGTGTCGTCCAGAGGCAGGAAACGCACCCGGCCGCCCACGCCCAGGCTGGCGCCCTTCTGCACGTCGTCGGAGGAGTCCACCACCACCGCGGGCAGCAGGTCGCCCAGGAAGCGCTCGGCGGCGTGCTCGACATCTTTTTCCACCGCCAGCAACTCGGCGACCACCTGGCGGGCCTGGAGCTTTCCCTCCCGGGAGTGCTCGAGAATCTCCCGGGCCGCCTCGGCCCCGGCCAGGCGTACTTCCAGCGAGTCGAGGGCGTCCTTCTCTCCGCTGCGGGCTCCCAACTCCCGCACCAGGGCCGTTTCGTCGGCCCGGGCCCGCTCGAGAGCGGTCCAGCAGTCGTCCTCCGCATCCCGGGCCCGCTCGAGTTCCACCTCCAGGCGAGTGACGCAGGCCTCCGCCTCTTTCCGGCGCTGCTCGGCCGCCGCAAGCTGGCGGCCTTCGCTCTCGAGGACCTCGGCCAGGCGCTCACCGGCCTGGCGGGCTTCCTCCGCCCGCCGCTCGTCCCTCCGCTCGGCGGCCAGGGCCGCGGAAGCCCGGGCGGAGAGTTCCGCCTTGCGATGCACCCGATCGTAGAGCGCCTGCTCGTGGCTCGCGGCCACCTGCCGGCGACGTTCGAGTTCGGCTTTCTCGCGCTCGACCACCCGGCGGGCGGCGGCGGTGCGCTCGGTCAATTCGGTGAGTTCCCCCGCCAGGGAGCGGATCTCCTCTTCGAGACGCGCGATCTCTTCGGCCCGCTGGGCCCGTTCTTCGATCAACCGGTCTCCCTCGCCTTCCCGGCGCCCGGCCTCCTCCTCGAGCGAGGCGGCCCGGGTCAGGGCGGCGGCGATCTCCCGGTCGAGCCGCTCTTCCTCGATGCGGGCGGCGTGAGAGGCGGCCACGGCCTGCTCCCGGTCGGTGTGGGCGTCTTCCAGCCGGCGGCGGGCATCGGCCAGGGCCTCCAGCAGGCGGCGGCGTTCGCGGTCGAGATGGTCGGCCTCCCGGGAAGCCACCGCGCAGAGTTCGGCGCTGCGCTGGGCCTCGGCGGCGAGCACCGCGTCCCGCCGGCGATACCAGACGGTCTTGAGGGCCCGCAGGCGTTCATCGAGACGCCGGGCCCTGCGGGCCAGGGACGCCTGGCGCTTGAGCGAACGCTGCTGGCGCTCGACCTCTCCAACGATGTCGTCGATGCGCAGCAGGTTGGCGCGGGTCGCCTCGAGCTTGAGTTCGGCCATCCGGCGGCGGGTCTTGTAGCCCGCGATGCCCGCGGCCTCCTCGATGAAGACCCGGCGATCCTTGGGCTTGCTCAGCACGAAGGAGGCCACCGAACCCTGGTCGATGATGGCGTAGGAGCGCACGCCGGCGCGCACTTGGTCGAGCAGGGCCCGAACGTCGGCCAGGCGGGACTTCTTGCCGTCGATCAGGTACTCGCTGTTGCCCGAACGGAACAGGCGCCGTGTGAGGGTCACCCGGGACCGGCCATCGGGCAGGGAGCCGTTCTTCGCCGCCATGTGCAGCGAGACCTCCGCCATGCCCCCGGGCCCCCGGCCCTGGGTTCCGGCGAAGATCACGTCTTCCATCTTCTGGCCCCTCAGGGCCCGGGCCGACTGCTCGCCGAGCACCCAGGAGATGGCGTCGGCAATGTTGGACTTGCCGCAGCCGTTGGGCCCCACCACGGCCGTGATGCCCCGCGGGAACTCGATGGTCGACTTGTCGGAGAAACTCTTGAATCCGCTGACTTCCAGGCGCTCGAGCCACAACATCCCCGTTGCTCCTCCTGCTCAGGCTCGCGCCGGCTACCCGCCCCTCGATCCCTCAGCGGTCTCGAGACAGGATCAGGTCCGGCAGATCCATCAGTGCTTCCCGGTAGGGCCCCGGGGTGAAGGTGCCGATCACTTCCCGCGCGCGGGAAGCGTGCTCCTCGGCCAGGCGACGCGTACGCTCGAGGCAGCCGTGGGCCAGCAGAGCGGCCTTCAACCGACCCCACCCCGGCTCGCCGAAATCTCCCCCGGTCAGCACCGCTTCCACCGCTTCGCGCTCGGCCTCGCTCCCCCGGTGCATCAGGTCGATCCAGGGCAGGGTCAGCCGCCCCTCCCGCAGGTCGGAGGCCACGGGCTTGCCCAAGGTGGCCTCGTCGGCGGTCAGGTCCAGCAGGTCGTCGACCAACTGGAAGGCGATGCCGAGGTTCAACCCGTACTGCCCCAGGCGGCGTTCGGCGTCCTCTCCCGCATCCGCCAGCACCGCCGCCACCCGGCAACATCCCGCGAACAACCAGGCGGTCTTGCGCTCGATGATCTCCATGTGCTGCCGGCGCGTCACATCGACCCGGCCCCGCAGATGGTGGGCCATGATCTCGCCCTCGATCATTTTCTCGGTGGACTCGGCGAGGATCTCGATCACCCCCAGCTTGCGGGCCCTGAGGGCCATGTTCATGGAGCGGATGTAGAGATAGTCGCCGAGGAGGATCGAGATCTCGTTACCGTAGACCCGGTTGAGAGCCGGTCGACCGCGGCGCGTGTCGGCCTCGTCGATGATGTCGTCGTGAACCAGGGTGGCGGTGTGAATGAACTCGAAGACGGCGCCGAGCAGCACGTCCATCTTGCCCTTGTAGCCCAGCAGGCCCGAGGCCAACAGCATCAACGCCGGCCGGATCAACTTGCCGCCGCCCTCGGAGAGGTAGTCTCCGGCCTGGTCGATGGGGCGCAGATCCGAGCGCAGATTGGCGCGGATCTCTTCTTCGACCTCCACCAGGCGATCACCGACCAGGGAGAGCACCTCCATCATGCGGGGCGGCGGCACGGGAGAAGACGTGGGCACCCCCTCGCTCATGGCGCCTCCTTGCGGGAGACCTGGCGCGGCGCCGGCCGACGGCGGGATTCCACCAGGTCGTCACCGTGGAAGACGTAGGTCACCCGTGGATAACGCCACTCCACCGCGCCGTTCTGCAGGGTGAGGGTCTCGCGGGGCATGCCGTGGCGACGGAGAATGCGACCGCGCTTGCTCTCCGGCCCGCCGGCGCGGGCGATGGCGTGTTCGACCTCGGCCCAGCCCGGAGCATCGCCGACCCGGCAATTGACCACGGCCCGGGACCGGCGGCGCAGGAGACGCGTGATGTTCTTTTCTTCCGGCGGGGCGTAGCGCACCCGGTCCCAGCCCGGGCCACCGCCGAAGCGCAGGACGATCCGTCCCTTGAAGGGTCCGGAACCCAGGTCGAGGCGATAGAAACCGGCGGCGTCCGTACGAGTCCGGCCCACTTCCCGCACCTCGGCGGGCCGTTCGAGGCCCGGCAGGCTCAGGTGCTCGAAACGCTCGACGGCCACCACGGGCACCGCGGCGAGCCCCCGCCCCGCCTCGTCGAAGACCTGGCCCTCGACCACGTAGGCGGGGCCCTCGGCTCCCAGGCAAAACGCGCCCCCGACGGCGAGGAGTCCGCCGACGATCAGCGCCACCCCGAGGCGGCTCCGCACGACCTGGGAAAGAGGGCTCACGGTGCGGGCAGAATAGCACCCTCGGGAAAAACGGCACAACTCGAGTGGAAGAGACTGGATCGACGGGCGGCTAACCGTCGAGCAGCAGGTATCCCGGCGGGATCGTCACCCGGAAGTCCTCGTCGCCCGGCGGCGGAACCGGCCGGGGGGGCTCGAAGACGTAAATCATGCGCCCGCCCAGGGGACCGACCACCTCGGCCCGACGCAGGTTGCCCGTACGGGTCTCGATTTCCAGCATCAGGGTCTCGATGTCTTCCCGCTCTTCCCGGGGCAGCAGCAGCAGGCGGATACGCCCCCGGGGTCCGGGCCTGGAGTCGGGACGCGCGGCGAAAAGGCGCAGCAGATCGGTGGTGCCGGAGAGCAGGTCGAGCAGGGGATTGCCCTCCCCTTTTCCGCGCTGAGCCCGGGTGACGGTCTGCTCGTCGGGTTCGATCAGCCACCAGGTGGCGCCGTCGAAAAGAGCGTACTGGCCCGGCGGGCGACTGTAGTCGATGCGCATCCGGTCGGGACAGCGCACGAGGATCGTGCCCTGCTGCTGCTCGTCTTCCATCCCGAAGGCGGACGAGACGTAGCGCTGGACGAAGTCGAGGCGGAACGACCCCATCTCGCGGTAGCGGTTTTCGAGACGGTGGACGACTTCGACCACCCGCCTGGCCTCGGCCAGGGCCTCGGCGGGATCACCGGCGGGCGCTGCCGGGAGGGCCGCGGCCAGGAGCAGGACACCGAAAAGGGGAAAGGCCATGCGCGCCATTCTAACCGGAAGGCGGTATTCTTGCGCCGGAATCGGTAAGGAGCGAGTGACGACGATGGCAGGTTTTGCAGGTAGAGCGAGCAGCCGAGCGGCGGCCCTGGCCGCCGTACTGGCGATGATCCCGGCGGGATGGGGACAAGATACCGAAGCCCTGCTGGCACGAGCCGCCGCGGCCTATGACCAGGGCCGCTGCGCGGAGGTGATCGGCGCCTACGGCCAGGCGGAGGAGCGAAGCGACGAGGCCCTCGACGGCGTGGCGGAGTATCGCTGGGGTTTCTGCCTGGCCTACCTGCGCCGGCCGGGCGCCCGGCAGCGCTACGAGGCCGCCGTCGACAAGCTCGGTCAGGCGGTCGATCGCCCCGGAGCGCCGCTCGAAGCCCATTTCTACATGGTCAACGCCCTGCTCAACCTGGGGCGCGCCGACGACGCCCGGGAGCGGGCGACGCGGGCGGTGGCCGCGTGGCGAGGGGGCGAGCTGACCGTTCCGGAGGACGAGCCCGAGGCCTGGTTCCGGCTGGGCAAGCTGTTCCGCGACAGCGGCGATCCCCGGGGGGCGGTCGAACCCTTCACGCGGGCCGTGGAGGCCGCCGAAAACGGCGCCGCCCTGCGCGACGCCTACCTCGAACGCATCGCCCGGGGCGCGGGAGAGGCCGGCGCCGGCGAGCTGGCCCTCCGTGCGGCCAGGTTGCTGGAAAAAGCGGGGCAGGCCGGAACCTCGGCCATGCTCCGGGTGGCCCGGGCGCGGCTGGCCGGAGGCGATTTCGACGGCGCGCGGGAGGCCTTCAGCGCCGCCGCCAAGGGGCCGGGAGAGCCGGCCCTGGCGGCTCGATATGCCCTGCGCGGCCTCGAGCGGCTGGCCGAGGTCCAGCGCTGGGGGCTCGAGATTCCCTCCACCGCCGCCGACGGTCGTCCCTTGAGTGCTTTGAGTGTCGCCGAACTGAGGAACGAACTCCAGGCGGCGGCCCGCCAGGCCTGGACGGCCTTCTCCGGCCGCGTCGTCGAGGTCCCGCGCAAGAAAAAGCCGGGCACCCGCCCCGCCCCCCATCCGGAGACCCTCGCGGCCATGCGCACGGCCCAGGCCCGTTTCGTCGGCATTGTCGCCGAGGCCCTGCGTCGCGGTCTGCCCCTGAGGGAATGGAACGTCCAGATCGGCATCGGACCGTTGATCTTCCATCCCTGGTACCGCCTGTTCCTCCAACGGGCGACCCAGGACCGCTCGAGCCAACTGGTCCAGTTCGGGGAATAGGGCTCGAGCGCCCCGGCGAGCCCGTCCTCAGCGGCCGCGAACCAGGGCGATGACCGCTCGCTCGGGCATCGTCTCCGCCAGGGCGAACAGGGCGCGGGCCCGCTCGCCCGCAGGCAGATCCGGCCAGGGCTCCCAGAGCACCAGGGGCCACGGGGCGGGTAGTTCCCGTTCCAGGCGCTCGATCAACGCCGCGGCCCGCAGCACCAGCGCGTCGTCGATCACCCGGCCCTCTGCCCCGGCCACCTCCGCGGGCCACCCCGCCCCGCGGGCAGGCGCCGGCAGAGGCGCGTCGGGCGGGGGTGCCGGCCGGAGCAGACGCCGGGCCATTTCGGCGGCCACTTCCGTGATCCGCGCCGAACGCTCCCGCCCCCCCAGGCGCCGCCTCGAGGCCAGGGCCTCCAGGGCCCGGTCGGCGGCCTCCCAGGGGTCACGGCAGCCCAGGCGCCGGGCCAGGCTCCGCCCCTGGTCGTCGAGGGCGTCACTCTCTTCGATCAGGACTTCGAGGCGTCGCTCGAAGTGCAGCCGGCGCGCCTCGGCGGCGGGGAACTGCAGGCGCCTTTCGGCCATCACCCCCGAGCCGAGGCAGAACAGGGAGGCGGCGGCGATCAGCAGCAGGGGCGCCGAGGTGACGACCCCCGCGACCAGCCCCGCGACTCCCACCATCGCCCCGGCCAGGGCGATGCGGGCCGCGCGCCGGCCGGCCTGGATCTGATCGTCGAGCTGGATCAGCCGGCGATCGAGCCGCAACCGCCTGGCGGCCAGGGCCCGGCGGCGGACGGGATAGTCGATCATCGCCTGCAGGGTCTGCTGGTCGAGGCCGCCGGCCCTCAGCAGGTGCTCGCGCAGCCGCCGGCGAGCCTCGACCAGGGCCTCGCTGTCCGGCAGCAGATCGCCCCCGCCGATGGCCCAGGAGGGCGAGCGTGCGGGGCGGGGCCAGTCGTGCCCCACGTCGAGAAAGACTTCCAACTCACCGGCGGGGCGCCGGACCCGCGTCTCTCCCGCGGCACCGTCGTCCAGGGCGGCGAGGATCGTCGAGACCAGCCGCTCACCGCCGTCGGCGACGGGAACGAGCTGAGGCCCCGGCGCCAGGCGCACCTCGACCACCTCGCCGGCGAAGACCCAGCGCAGCCGTCCGGGGGTGACGCGGGAGTCGGTGGAGGTATGCGGCGGGCGCGGTGGAGCGACGCCGCGACGAAGCTGGCCTGTGGGCATGGAGGCTAATCCTGGTCGGCCAGGTCGGCGAGCCATGGAATGCGGAAGCGACCGCCCCGCAAGGCCTTCTCGATCGCCATGGCGATCAGGGCCAGGTAGCCGAGTCCGACGAGAACTTCGACCGCGAAGAAGAAGCGGCCGAAGAGAGGGATCATGGAAAACAGCCAGTCGAAGGGATAGAGCAGCAGCATCAGCGCCGCCGCGGCGATGGACAGTCCCCCGCCCTGGCGCACGTGCCAGCGCACGAAGGGATCCCGACTACCGAAAAGGGAGACCAGGGCCAGCGGACCGAGGTAGGCGAAAACGAGCAGAATCCGGTCTTCGTCGGTGAAGACGCGGGACCCCACGTCCTCTGCGGCGTGGTTGTCCGGGGAACTTTCGACGAGGTCGATGTCGTCGCGGCGGGCATCCATCGGTGCCGTTTTACGCACGCGCCCCACCCCTTGTCAACCCACGCGGTGCGGAATGATGCGGAACAGGGGATGTGATACCGTCCCCGCGCGATCTGAAGGGGCCAGGAAAAGGAGTCGGATTCCGTGACGCGTTCGGGCCAGGCGGCGACAACGCCCTCCGGTGGAAAGCTGACGCCGATGTTTCGCCAGTGGCAACAGGCGAAGCGCCAGCATCCCGACGCCTTGCTCTTCTTCCGCATGGGCGACTTCTACGAACTGTTCTTCGACGACGCCCGCACCGCCGCCCCGATTCTCGGCATCGCCCTGACCAGTCGCGGCAAGGGCACGGCCACCTCGGCCCCCATGTGCGGCGTGCCCCACCATGCCGCCCGAAACTACATCGCCCGCCTGGTCAAAGCCGGCCACCGGGTCGCCGTCTGCGAGCAGATGGAAGACCCCAAGAAGGCCAAGGGCATGGTGCGCCGCGAAGTGGTCCGGGTGGTCAGCCCGGGAACCCTCGTCGATGCCGACCAGCTCGATCCCGGCTCGGGCAACTACCTCGCCTGCCTGGCGGGCCAGGCCCCGGGCCCCTGGGGTCTGTGCCTGGTGGACCTGTCCACCGGGGGCATGGTGCTCGCGCGGGCCGGAAACGAGCCGGCGCTGGCGGAAGTGCTCAGCCGCTACGAGGTGCGGGAGCTGCTGGTCGCCTCCACCTCGGCCGCGACCCTCGAAGCCCTGCTGGGCCGTCACGGCCTGGGGGAGGTTCTGCTCACCACCCTCGACGACTCCCTGTTCGAGCCCCTGCTGGCCCGGGACCGGGTCGTCGAGCAACTCCAGGTGGCCTCCCTGGCCGGCTTCGGCTGCGAGGACGACCATCCGGCGCTGCCGGCGACGGCCGCCGCGCTGGCCCACCTGCAGCGAACCCAGCGGGTGCAGCCGGCCCACCTGGATCGACTGCGGGTGGAGGATCCCCGGCGGATCCTGCTCCTCGACCGATCGAGCCGACGCAACCTGGAGGTGGTGGCCAACCTGCGGGATGGAGGACGGAGCCAGACCCTGCTCGAAGCCCTCGACGCCACCCTGACCCCCCTCGGCGCCCGGGCGCTGCGCACCTGGCTGCTCGAACCCCTGGTGGAGAAGAACGCCATCCTGGCCCGGCACGCGGTGGTCGAAGCCCTGGTCCAGCGCGCCGAGGTGCGGGCATCCCTGCGGGAGGCCCTGCGGGAGATCCGGGATCTCGAGCGCCTGCTCTCCCGGGCGGCCCTCCGGCGCTCGACGCCCCATGACCTGGCGGCCCTCCGGCGCTCCCTGGCGGCGCTCCCGGAAGTGCGGGAAGCCCTCGCCGGGTTGACCGCGCCGGATGCGACGGCCCTCGCCGCCCGTATCGACCTGCTCGAAGACCTGCTCGGCGAGCTGGGCGCGGGGCTGGCCGACGAGCCGGGAGCCGCCCCCGGCGAGGGGAGGGTGATCCGCGAAGGCTACGACGCCGATCTCGACGCCGTGCGCGAGCTGGCCCGGGGCTCCCGGGAGCTGATCGCGGGGATCGAAACCCGCGAGCGGGAAGCCACCGGCATCGCCTCCCTGAAGATCAAGTACAACAAGGTCTTCGGCTACTTCCTGGAAGTGAGCAAGGCCAACCTTTCCCGGGTTCCCCCCGAGTGGGAGCGGCGGCAGACCATCGCCACCGGCGAACGCTATGTCACCGCGGAGATCAAGGACCTCGAAGCCCGCATCCTCTCGGCCAGCGAGCGCCTGGCCGAACGGGAGAAGGCCCTTTTCGAGAAACTGGTCGACCAGGTGGTGGCGCAGGCGGGACGGGTGCGGGAAACCGCGGCCGCCATCGCCGAGGCCGACGTGCTGGCCGGGTTCGCGGAAGTCGCCGCCCGCGAGGGCTACGTGCGCCCCTCCCTGGCCGAGGACGACCGGATCGAGATCCGCGACGGCCGGCACCCGGTGGTCGAACGCCTGCTGGAGCCGGGACGCTTCGTGCCCAATGACTGCCTGCTCGACGACAAGCGGCGGCTGCTGATCGTCACCGGTCCCAACATGGGCGGCAAGAGCACCTACCTGCGCCAGGCCGCCCTGATCGTCCTGATGGCCCAGGCCGGCGCTTTCGTCCCCGCCCGCTCGGCCCGCATCTCTCTCGTCGACCGGATCTTCTGCCGGGTCGGCGCCTCCGACAACCTGGCCGGCGGCGAGTCGACCTTCATGGTGGAAATGACGGAGACCGCCAACATCCTGCACAACGCCACGCCCCGCTCCCTGGTGATCCTCGACGAAATCGGACGGGGCACGGCCACCTGGGACGGGATGGCCATCGCCTGGGCGGTGGTCGAACACCTGCTGCGGGACACGCGGTTGCGCCCCAAGGCCCTGTTCGCAACCCACTACCACGAGCTGACGGAGCTGGCGGCCCGCCACGAAGGTCTCGAGAACGTACACATCACCGTGCGGGAGCACGGGCAGGAGGTCGTCTTTCTCCACCGGGTGGAACCGGGACCTTCGGACCGCTCCTACGGGATCCACGTGGCCCGGCTGGCGGGACTTCCCGACGCGGTGATCACCAGGGCCTGGGAGATCCTCGAGGAGATCAGCGGCGAGCACCTGGCGGACAAGCTGGGTCGCGACAGGGACGGGGTGCGGCAGCTTTCCCTCTTCGAAAGCCCCGCCGGGGAGCCGGAGCCGTCACCGGAAGAGGCGCAAGCCCTGGCCGCACTCAGAGAGTGCGATCCCGACGACCTCTCACCACGCCAGGCCCACGAGCTGCTCTACCGGCTGATCGGGCTCCTGGGAGGTCAGTCCTCGACCACCCGCTGAAGGGCCTCTTCCACTGTCGGGCACACGGGCAGAAGCTCGCCGATGCGGGTCAGCTCGATCAGGTCGCGGACCTTGCCCCGGGGAGCGGCCAGCACGAGGCGTCCCCCCAGCTGGTCGAGACTGCGATGACAGGCGACCAGTTCGCCGAGGCCGGCGGAGTCGACGAAGTTCACGCCGCTGAGATCGAAGATCACGCGCAGGCGACCGGCGGCGATCTCGTCTTCCACCACCTCCCGTACGTCGTCGAGGGCGTTGCCCACCGTGATGCGACCCACCAGGCGGGTGATCGCGATACCGTCCTGATAATCGACTTGGTGGCTCACGAGACCTCCTCGTCCCGCTCGGTATCCACCGGGCAGTTCTTGATGAGAACCAGTTCCATGCCGGACTCGTGACGCTCGAAGCGCACCTCGTCGACCAGCGAGCGCATCAGCAGCAGACCGCGGCCCGATGAACGCCAGAGGTTCTCCGGGGTCGTGGGGTCGGGGGTGTGCCGGGGCTCGAAACCGGCGCCTTCGTCACGAATGGCGATGCTCAACGCAGCACTGCCGAGACGAAACTCGAGAATCACGGTCTTGGCCGGGTCGAGACCGTTACCGTGCTTGACGGCGTTGATCGTCCCTTCCCGCACCGCCAGGCCCACATCGAGCCGGGCCTCCTCGTCGAAGCCCGCGGTGGAGGCCAGCAGCTCGGCCATCCCTTGGACCGCATCGAGGTAGGCCAGGCGGCTCGGCAGGTTCAGGGTGATCGTCTCGTCTCGTTCCATCGTCGTCATCCGCCTGGCAGCCTGCTCGAAAAGTCCTTCTCGCGGGTGGCGCCGAGATTCCGGCTTCTCGCACGGAAAAGACTTTATCAACAGACGGCTAGTCTGCGAACAGCACCCGGGCCAAGGCGGCCTCCGGCCGCTTGAGTTCCTCTCCCGAGAGCCGAGCGATCTCCTTCTCGCCTTCGAAGACGATCACCAGGGGAATCTGCTTCACGCCGTACTGACGCGCGAGCAGGTCGTCGATGATCGAGCGGGGCACGAGATGAAAGCGAGCCGCCGGGGCCTTGTCGCCCAGGTCTTCGAGCACCCGAATCAGCCGTGGAATCAGTCGCTCGCAGTGAGGGCACCAGGAGCCGAGAAAGACGAGCAGTTCCAGTGGACGCTCGTGGCGCGCCAGCAGGCGCATCTGCCCGAGGCGCGGCGTGTAGAGCCTGGCCGCACGACGCTGCTCCGGCAGCCGGTCGAGGATCTCCGCCGCGGTGGCGTCCCCCAGCCAGGGCTCGGCAGGCTCGACGACGACCCGCTTGCCGGCGACCACGAAGCTCAGGCGTCCACTCGAGACCTTGGCCACCAGGGGCCGGCCGAGGGTGCGGTTCGGATCGACCAGCAGGCGGTCGGGGTCTTCCGGATCGGGTGTCACGGCCTCGGGCTCGAGGGCCTGGGCGGTCTTCTCCCGGGCCGTGAGCAGGACCGGCCGCTGCAGGGTCTCGCTGAGCACCAGCACGGCGGCCTGCCCCGTGGCCACGTAGATTTTCGCGTCGGGGTCCGGCTGGCCATGGGCCCGGAGCTGGAAGTGCGCCGTCAGCAGGAACTCGAGGGGCGGAGTCTCGGCGCTGTCGCTCCCGGCGGCCAGGGGCAGGACCAGGGCGAGCACGCAGGCGACGACGCCGGCCCGCCGTTTCATCGCTCCCCCCCCGTGGCCAGGGCCTCGAGGGTCGCCTCGTCGGGGATGCCGTTCCAGACCCGGACGACCTTCCCGTTTTCCACCAGGAAGGAACGGGGGAGATGGCGGTAGAGGGGCTTGATCACCCCCCAGGGGGCGCCACGCACGTCAAAGGCCGGCCCCGCGGTCCAGAAGAACTCGGTGGCCAGTTCCTCGTTTTCTTCGGCCAGGCCGAAGACCTGTACCCGGCTGTCGGGATGCATCGCCACCAGTTCGTTGACCCGGGCGATATCCAGGCGGGTCTGCTCGTCGGCCCGGTCGATCAGCAGGACCAGGCTCTTGCCGTCCTGGAGTTCGGGGATGATCTCATCGATGCGCCACTGGGCCACATCGGTGCCCACGTGCAGCCGGGTCGCCAGATCGTCCACGGGCAGGGAGGGCGCGGCCAGCGAGAAGGCCACCGCGAGCAGGAGTCCCGAGGCGGGAAACGCCCAGCGCCAGCCTGGAAACCCGGTGGAGCGATCGAGGGCCAGCCAGGCGAGGGCCGCCAGGGCCAGGAAGAGCGCGTTGCTCAGCATGTGCTGGAGCGGCGACTGCTGAATCAGGTTGCCGAAGCAGCCGCAGGAGGAGGGATCCTCCGGGGGATAGAAGTACTGGTAGGCGGAAAGGCCGAAAAAGCCCGCCATCATCAGGGTGGCCAGGGCCAGTACCGGCAGGCGACGAGCGCCGAGCAGACCGAAGGCGACGGCCGCCTCGAGACCGATCACCAGCAGGGCCGCCACCGGGGCCAGGGCCGGAGGTATGGCGAAGTCACGAATGAGCTGTTCGCCGAAGCCGGCGGGGTCGAGGGCCTTGGTCCAGACGGAAACGAAAAAGACCGCCGACAACAAGAGCGAAGCTGCGAGGCCGAAGAGATGGCTGACACGAATCGCGCCGCGCGAAGCTGGGCTCACCTGGGCATCTCCCCTGATAGGAAGTCGGATTGTCCCTGGAACATGGACTGCCGAGAATACGAGGGGCGCCGAGGACTGGCAACCAGCCGGGTGCGGGCGCGTATACTCGCGCCGTGCGCGTAGGATTCGTAGGCCAGGCCGACTATTTCTCCCCCGAGGACAGGCTGCTGCCCGTGCGGGCGGCGTCATCGCTGAACCTGGAAGTGGTCGAGGTCGAGGCGGAGACAGGAGACGCCGACGCCCGGGTGGCGGTGATCCACTCCCGGGTGGCGGCAAATGCGGCCTTCTTCGAACGCTGGCCCCGACTCGAAGTGCTGATCACCACCACTTCCGGCTGGGATCACGTGGACCTGGCGGCGGCCGCCGGGCGGGGGGTGCGGGTGGCCCGCTGTCCGCTGGCCCGCCGGGACGCGGTGGTGGAGACCAGCCTGGCCCTGGGGCTGAGCCTGCTGCGCGGCGTGGAGTGGCTCTCGCGGCGTGCCCGCGACGGCGCGTGGGCGCGCGGCGAAATCGCCCGCCGGACGCCGACCCTGGCCCGGGGAACGCGGATCGGCGTGGTGGGCTGCGGGGTGATCGGCCGCCGGGCGGTGGAATGCTGGCGGCTTCTGGGGGCCGAGGTGTCGATCTGCGACCCGGCCCTGTCCGGCGGCCGGCCCCTCGAGGAGATCGCGCGAAGCTGCTCGCTGCTGACCCTCCACTGCTCACTGACTCCGGCTTCGCGGGGCATGATCGACGAGCGGGTGCTGGAGCTGATGGCCCCGGGCAGTGTGCTGATCAACACCGCCCGGGGGGCGCTCGTCGATCTCGAGGCCCTGAGGCGGGCCGAGCACCTGGGTGGCATCGGACTCGATGTCTTCCCCACCGAACCCTACCCGGAACTCCAGAGTTGGGCCGAGCGCGAGAACGTGATCGTCCTGCCCCATGCCGCCGGCTGCTGGAAGGGTCTGGCGCGGGCGGTGGCCGAGGAGGTAGGTGCGACCCTCGCGAGTTGGATCCACAAGCGCCAGTTGCCTTACGAGGTGACGGCGCCGACGGCCCCCGGGCCCTGAAAGGTACGCGAGCCATGGACGCCATCGACCACTACTTCGCCGTTTTCGACGGGCTGCTGCGGGGCAAACGCTGGAGCACGGATACCAACATGCTGCGCCTGGCGGCCTTGACCGCCATGTCCTGCGAGGGCGGCGGGGCCGTAGCGCGCATTCGCGCGGTGGCCGCCCGCTTGGGCAGGAAACCCAGCCCGCTGCGTTCGATGAACGCGGGGCTGAGGCTGGCGATCGGGGCGATGCTGGTGCGCCGAGACGTCGAAGTGGAAGCCGCGATCGCGGGCATCGAAAGGGGCCTCGAGCTGTTTCGCCGACACCGCCTGAAACGTCATGGAAGCCATCCGCGGCTGGCGGCCCTCATACTCGTCCTCGAGCAGGGCGGCGACGGCGTGAGCGAGCAGGCCGTCGAGCGCATGGCGGCGATCATGGCCCGGTGGAAGAAAGATCACTTCTTTCTCACGGGCATCGACGACTACCTCATGGCCGCGCTCCATGCCTCGCGGACCGGCACTCCCCTGGCCCTGGGCCGTCGGGTGGAGGCGATCTACCAGGCACTGCACCGGGAAGGCATGCGCCGGGGAAATCAGCTTCAGCTCGCCTCCCACCTGCTCGCTCTCTCCTCCCGGGGCGCCGAAGTGACCGCGCGCAGCTTTGGAACCTGGGCCCGGGCCCTGCGGGAGCGAGGCCAGCGAGTCGGGTCCGGCCAGTACGACGAGGTGGCGCTGCTGGCCCTGAGCGGAGCCCGCGTCGACGCCGGAGCGACACGAGTCGTCACCCTGCGCGACGCGCTGCGCGCCCGCAAGCCGCGGCCGGGCGCGGCGCTCGCCTTTTCCATCGCCACGGGACTGCTGATCTCCGAACGCATCGCCCGCAGCGATGGCGGCGCCGGTGCACCGGCCGCCGCCAACCTGCGAGCCATTCAGTCCCTGGTCGAGGCCCAGCAGGCGGCGGCGATAGCCGCCATCTCCGCGGTCACCGCGGCAACGGCGACCGCCGGATAGCCCCGAGACGAACCGCCCGCCGTCGTTCCGCGTGCGCCCGTGATGCAAGACGCGTGGTTGCCGGGCGGCCTCCCGGGCGACCCTCAATCGATGGCTCGATCGAGAGCGGTGCAGGCTTCCACCGCATTGGTCACACGGCAGTGAGCCCCCGTGGGCGGCAGGAAAAACTCGGCCGACCCGTCTTCCCCGCAAACCAGCAGCAGCCAACCGGGAGAGACCAGGCCCTGGGGTTGACGTGTGACGGCTTCGTAGAGCGCCTGGTGATCGAGACTCGCGGAGGCGTCCAGCCGTTCGGCAACGGCACCGACCAGCAAATCGTCGTCCAGCACCACCTGCCCCACGTCGGGGGCGGCGTCGCCGTCACGGTGGCGGGGCGGTTCGGTAGGCACCAGCGCGACGCTCAGGCGCGCCACCGTGCGCTCATCGCTCTCCGGATCGATTCCCAGGCGGCGGATGGTCCGCCGCAGTTCCCAGCGCGCGATCCACGCGTTCTCGTCGAGCAGGAAGAGCGGGAGCGCCATGGGCGCCGCCCGGGCCCTGATTTCCCGCTCGTCGTGAACCCAGGTCGCCTCGACCACGCAACCCTGCGCGTCACCGCGTCGACTCTCCCCCCCCACGGCCCCGGGGGCGGGACGCTCGCTCAGGCCAACCCCCTCCGGGAAGGTCAGCACCTCATCGGCATCGGGCTCGACCTGCAGCCGGTCGACCCGCAGCAACCCTGCCGACTCCTCCACCACCGCGCCGGGAGCCGGCATGGTGCGGACTTCCTCGACCGGGGCGGCGGCCGTGGCCTCGACGAGCTGGGCGCAGAGAGGAGCCACGGTCTCCTCGTCGCTGAAACCTGTGCTGATGCCGATGAAGGTCCCTTCCCCGCTCCCGGCGGGATCCGCGGGCCGGCGTGAGAAGGAAAGCGCCGTCTCCCCATCCAGGCAAAGCCAGGAAGGCATCCGGCTGCGGGTCGCGATGGAGGGCCGATCGAAGGGCGCCTGCCCCGCCCGGCCCGCGAAGCGCTGACGAAACGCCCGCGCGGAGAGGCCGGACAACACCCGCCGCAAGAGGTCGTCGTAGTCCTGGGCGTCGGCAGCCTCCATGTCGAGCGCCATCAGCACCGTGCCCTTCTCTTCGGCTTCCAGCCGCGGCCCCCCGCCATCGCCGCCCCGCCGTTCCTCGACGAAATCGATCCGGTAGACCGACGGCACCACCCGCTGTTCCGTACAGGCCATCCCGCCGTCCGCGCAGCGGACGGGCAGATCGAGCCGGATGGTGAAAACCTGGCGTATGCGCACGACGCCGGTCGTGACATCGGTCGGTATCACCCTGCGGTAGACCTCCTCGCCGACCACGGGCGCCGTCACCAGAGCCAGAAGAAACGCCATTTGCCGATGCAGAACAGTGGATCGGATCATCGATTTTTCTCCCCGGCCGCTGATCATAGCAGCCGCGGCGACCGCCCCCCGCGTGAAGCATCGCTCCGGTTGCAAGCGAGAGAATCGGAGCTAACCTCGCCGGGTCGAAAAGGAGCCTCTTCCGTGAGAGTCGAGACGATTCCCGTCGGTCCCCTGCAAGTCAACTGCTACCTGATCACCGACCCCGACTCCGGGAAGACCCTGGTCGTCGATCCCGGGGAAGACGCCCGGCGTGTCGCCCGGGAAATCCGGGAAGCCCGGCTCGAGGTCTGCGGCCTGCTGGCGACCCACGGCCACTTCGACCATGTCGGCGGTGTGGCCCGGCTCAAGGCGCTGCTCGACGATGTCCCCTTCTTCGCCCACCGGGAAGACCTTTTCCTGATCGACTCCTGCCGCCAGGCCGCCGCCCGCTGGAACCTCGAGGTGGACGACTGCCCGGCTCCCGACCACTTTCTCGAAGACGGCGAGATCCTCGAGGTGGGCGCCTTGCGACTCGAGGTCCGACACACCCCCGGCCACTCCCCCGGCGGCGTGACCCTGGTGGGTGATGGCCGCATCTTTCCCGGCGACACCCTCTTTCGCCGCTCGGTGGGCCGTACCGATTTTCGCGGCGGTGACGCCGAGAAGCTCGCCACCTCCATCCGCGAGCGGCTCTACACCCTCGCCGACGAAACCCGGGTTCACCCGGGCCACGGACCGGTCACCACCATCGGCGAGGAAAAGCGCGAAAACCCCTTCGTTCGGGGCTGAGCCGGTCAGTAGTCCAGGCGATCGAGACAGCGGTAGGACACCGCCTCGGCGATGTCCGCCACGGCGATCGCCTCCCGCCCCGCCAGGTCGGCCAGGGTGCGCGCCAGCTTGAGCAGGCGGTCGTGGGCCCGGGCCGAGAGCTGCAGGCGCTCCATCGCTGAGTCCAACGCCTTGCGGGCGGCGGGAATCAACGCGCAAGCCTGGGGCAAGTCCCGTGGCCGCAGGTGGGCGTTCGATGTCACTGCCCAGCGGCCGTTGCGCCGCACCTGCACCGCCCGGGCCGCGACCACCCGGCGGCGCACCTCCTCCGAGGGCTCTCCCGGCCGGGTGCGCGACAACTCCGCCGCACTGACCGCCCGCACGGGGACATGCATGTCGATTCGGTCCAGCAGGGGCCCGGAGATGCGCCCGCGGTAACGCCCCACGGCCCCGCTCGAACAGCGACATTCCCTGAGCGAGCAGCCATACCAGCCACAGGGACAGGGATTCATCGCCGCGGCGAGAATGAAGCGAGCGGGGAATCGTGCCCGACCGGCCACCCGCACGAGGGTCACCTCGCCGTCTTCCAGGGGTTGGCGCAGGTTTTCGAGCACATGCCGCGGAAACTCCGGTAGCTCGTCGAGGAAGAGCACACCGTGGGTCGCCAGGGAGACCTCGCCGGGGCGGGGCGGACTGCCCCCTCCGATCAGTCCGGCCGGCGAGACGCTGTGGTGGGGGGCCCGGAAGGGCCGCTGTTCGACCAGCCCCCCTCCCGCGGGAATCACCCCCGCCGCGGAGTGGATGCGGGTGACCTCGAGAGCCTCCCCCCGGGTCATCGGGGGCAGGATCGTGGCCAGGCGCCGGGCGAGCAGGGTCTTGCCCGAGCCGGGCGGGCCGATCAGCAGCAGGTTGTGCCCGCCGGCGGCAGCCACCTCGAGGGCCCGGCGGGCGGCGTGCTGACCCCGCACCTCCGCCAGGTCGAGGCCCGCGTCAGTCGAGGCCCGGACCGGTTCCGGCCAGGGCGCCAGCGCCTCGCCGTCGCCCCGCAAATAGCCTGCGGCGTCACCCAGGGTGCGAGCCGCCAGCACCTCGAGGCCGTCCACCTGGGCGGCCTCCCGAGCCGCGGCGGGGGCCACCAGGAGGCGCGCGAAGCCATGCTGCCGGGCGGTGAGGGCGGCGGAGAGCGTGCCGGGGGCCGGACGCAGGCTGCCATCGAGACCCACTTCGGCATAGGCCAGAAGGCCTTCCACGGCTTCCCTGAGGGGGGGCGCATGGAGGGCCATCACCGCCAGGCAGATCGGCAGATCGAGCCCGGTGCCGGTCTTGCGCACCCGGGCGGGAGCCAGGTTGATCAGGACGGCCTGCTCGCCGTCGCCCTTCCACAGTCCGTGAGACTGGAGGGCCAGGCGCAGGCGATCCCGGGCCTCCCGGACCTCCGATTCCGCCTGGCCGATGATCGTCGACCGCGATGTGCCCACCGAGCGGGCCGCCTGGACCTCCACCTGGATGCCGTCGATGCCGAAGAGCGCGGCGCCGTAAGCCCGAGCCACCACCGGCCGATGCCGCATCGGCTGCCTCCTTTCCAGCAGGCACGGTAACCCGGCGCCCGCGCCGGGGACGGCCCGGCTCCGGGGCGGCATCCCGGGATCGGGAACTTGGGCGGGCGTGGCGCCCTCAGCAGCCGGCGCGCAGAAGCAGCGACAGAGCGTAGACCTCGGACTCGATCGTTTTCTGGGCTTCCACCAGCGCGCCGATCATCGCCTTGAGATAGGTCCTGTCGTCCTGGTGCTGCTCGGCCAGGAGTTCGACCGGATGGGGAGCGGCGCTGCGCTGGTCTCCGAGAGCTTGCCGGACGGCTTCGCAATCGATGAAGCCTTCGGCCACCGCAATCTCGCCGAAACGCATGTCGGGAGCCTCTGCCTGGCGCTCGAGGACCCGCCGGACTTGACTCACAGTCAATACCCTCTTCCTGAGCAGTACCTCCCCCATCGGCGGACGCCTCTGCTCACACTGCCGTTGAAGTTGGCGCCACTGGTCTTCAGTCGCCAGTCCCCGCTCGACAATCAGCCCCATCAGGGAACGCGCTTTCGCGGAAATCCCGGTCGTCGTCATCGCAGTCCGCACTCCCATCGCCGGAAACCCCCTTTTGCGCAAGACTCACCGACCGGCAGCAGAGAAACTTGAGTGCGGATCCGCTTCAATCTATGAACTTTTCACAGGCAAATATATTACTGAACCGTCAGGCGGTCGCCGGGATGGATCGTCTGGTCCGGCCGTATGTTGTTCAGCCGGCAGAGGGTGTCCACGCTCACGCCGTAGCGGTGGGCGATGCGATAGAGGGATTCCCCCCGCCGCACCACGTGCACCCGGCCCGTGCCCCCCCCCGTGTTCCCGGCTTTCCGCGCCGCGGCCGCCTGGACGGGCGCCGGGGGGAGGCGCAGGCGCTGGCCGGGCGAGAGCACCGACCGACGCCCGAGACCGTTGGCCCGCATCAACGCCGAGAGGCTGACCCCGTAGCGCCTGGAAATGTCCCACAGCGTATCGCCCCGACGGACCACGTGAATGCGTCCCGAGGTCGACGCGGGCTCGACAGACGCGGCAGCGGACCGGGAGCCGGAAACCCGCAGACTCTGGCCGGCGTAGATGCGCGTCGATCGCCCCAGGCCGTTCCACTGCTGGAGGTGGGCGACGGTCACTCCGAAACGACGGGCGATCTGGGCCAGGGTATCCCCCCGACGCACCGTGTAGCGACCGTCGGCGTCGGCCCTCATCTGCCGCGAAGAAGACCTCGAAGGGGCCGGACCGCGGGGAATTTCCAGCACGCGACCGATCGACAGCAGGGTGCGCCGGCCCATGCCGTTGGCCAGTTGGATCGCGCGCACGCTGGTACCGTAGCGCCGGGCCAGGGTCGAGAGGGTGTCTCCCCGGCGCACCCGGTGAAGCTGCTTGACGATCCACTGGTCACGCGGAATCGCCGCCAGCTTCTCGGCAAAACCCGCCGCGTGCCCCGGGGGGACCTTGAGTTCGTAGTCGGGGTACTTGGGCGGCGTCTGGCCGCGGCGCAGGGCCGGATTGAGTTCCCGCAGGATGCGGGCCTCGGTGCCGGCGGCCCGGGCGAGGACCTCCAGGTCGGCCTGAGCGGGCACACGGACCGTCTCCCAGGCCAGGGGTTCGTCCTTGACCAGGTCGGTGTAGCCGAAGCGGGCGGGATCCTTCGAAATCAGCGTCGCCGCCAGGATCGCCGGAACGTAGTTGCGGGTCTCCCGGCGGAAGAAGCGGCGCCGGGCCATGGCCCAGAAATCGCGGGTCTTGGCGCGCCGGATGGTCCTCCGGACGCGGCCCTCTCCACCGTTGTAGGCGGCGAGGGCCAGGTACCAGTCGCCGAACTCCGCGTAGAGATCCCGCAGGTAGGTGGCGGCAGCCCGACAGGACTTCTCCGGCTCGGCCCGCTCGTCGATCCACCAGTCCACCCGCAGGCCGTAGCGCCGGCCGGTGGAGGCGATGAACTGGAAAATGCCCCGGGCGCGGGCGCGGGAGTAGGCGGAAGTCTTGAAGCCGCTCTCCACGTGAGCCAGGTAGATCAGATCCTGGGGAATGCCCTCCTCAGCGAAGATTTCCCGGAAGCGCTGCTCGTACCGACCCGAGCGGCGCAGGCTCGACTCGAACCACTTGCCGAGCTTGCCCCCCTTCCGGTAGACCTCGAGCCAGGCCAGGACCCGGTCGTTGACCTCGACCGGATAGTCCGGAGTCACCGCCTCGGCAGCGCCCTCCACCTCCGCCAGGTGGGAAGGATCGAGGGCGGGCTCGGGAGCATCGAGCAACCCCTCGAGGCGCTGGGCGCTCTTCTCGGCGGTCGCCGCGTAGCGCTGCTCCCGGGAAGCGGCCACCTCGAGCATCTTGTCGGCTTCGGCCTCGATGGCCCGCAGGCGCCCGGTCAGGGCCGGGTCTCGGGTCGCCAGGGGCGCGAGCCGGGCGATGGCCCGGTCCCAGCTCTCCCGGGCCTCGTCCAGCAGCCCCACTCGCAGTTGCTGGCGGGCCAGCACCACCAGGCGCGCAACCTCCGCCAGGACTTCCTCCTGCCCCGGGACATCGGTGGCGGCCTGCGCCGTGTCGACCTGCGGCTGGGCCGCCGGCGGGGGCGCCGAGCGCATCACGCAACCGCTGAAAGTCGCGATCAGAACGAACGAGAAAAGAGCAAGGAAGAACGCTCCGAATGATTTCGGACGGCTCCCGGGGGTCGGCGTCGCTGAATCGGGCAAGATCGGTACACTCCGGGCGCGGCCCTGGGATCGAGGGCGTCGGACAGGGACGAATATAGGCGACGGATTCCCGTACCGTCAACGAAGGGGCGGATCCCCCCGGCACTGATGTTGACGTGGACCGGAGGCTCCCCCTACTCTGGTCGTCCCAGCTCACAACAGACAACAGTCTCTTTTCCCTGCGGACGGAGGTAGATCCCATCATGGCAAGAGTTTCCGGCGGCCGCTCGAGTCGTCCCATCCCCGACCCCACCCAGGTGGACAAAGGCAAGGCCATCGAAATGGCCGTCGGCCAGATCGAACGCCAGTTCGGCAAGGGCGCGGTGATGCGCCTCGGCTCGGACCGCAAGCTCGACGTGCCGGCGATCTCCACCGGTTCGCTCTCCATCGACTGGGCCCTGGGCATCGGGGGCTTTCCCCGGGGCCGGGTGATCGAGGTCTACGGCCCCGAGTCCTCCGGAAAGACCACCCTTGCCCTGTCGGTGATCGCCCAGGCCCAGAAAAAGGGCGGCATGGCGGCCTTCATCGACGCCGAGCACGCCCTCGACCCGATCTACGCGGGCAAGCTGGGCGTCGACGTGGACAACCTGCTGGTCTCCCAGCCCGATAGCGGCGAACAGGCCCTCGAGATCGCCGAAGTCCTGGTACGCTCGGGCGCCCTCGACGTGCTGGTGGTCGATTCGGTGGCGGCCCTCGTGCCCCGGGCCGAGCTGGAAGGCGAGATGGGCGACAGCCACGTGGGCCTCCAGGCCCGGCTGATGAGCCAGGCCCTGCGCAAGCTGACCGGCATCGTCTCGAAATCCCGCACCTCGATGGTCTTCATCAACCAGCTCCGCGAGAAGGTGGGCGTGATGTTCGGCAGCCCCGAGACCACCTCGGGTGGCCGGGCCCTGAAGTTCTACGCCAGCCAACGGATCGACATCCGCCGCATCGGCGCGCTGAAGGACGGCGACGTGGTGGTGGGCAACCGCACCAAGATCCGGGTGGTCAAGAACAAGCTGGCCGCCCCCTTCCGCCAGGTCGAGTTCGACATCCTCTACAACCAGGGAATCTCCCGCGAAGGCGACCTGATCGACCTGGGCCTGGCCCACGACCTGGTCCAGAAATCCGGCTCCTGGCTCAGCGCGGGGGATATCCGTCTCGGCCAGGGCCGTGAGAACGCGCGCCAGTTCCTCCGGGAGAACACCGACGTCGCCCTCGAGCTGGAAACCAAGCTGCGCGAGCGACTGGACCTGGTGCCCCCGGCCCCGGCCTCCGCCGAGCCGGCGCAGGAGGCCAAAGCGGACGTGGTCCCGCCGCCTGAAACCCCTCGCCGGCGCCCCGGCGCCCGGGCCTGACGGGCGGCGTCGGCGGGGACCTCGGGCGGGCGGGCCCGCCGGCTTGACGCCGGGCCCGCCTGCCTCTAGAGTCTGTCGGTCTCCGGCCTTGCCCAGGTAGCTCAGTTGGTAGAGCACGTGACTGAAAATCACGGTGTCGGTGGTTCGATTCCGCCCCTGGGCACCACTCTCGTCGCTCCGTATCGCTGCTCCTGACTCGGTGCTGCCTCGCACCACGGACAGCGTTTCCAACTGGATTCGGCAGGCCGTCGACATTGGGGACACAGGGGCTGGATACTCTCTCCGCAACAGGAGCAAAGCCGGTAAGAAGGCTCGAGGGCGGCCCGGCAGTTGGAGCAGGGGCCGCCGGCCGGCGTGGCTGGCGCCGGAGGCTGTCGGGGCGCGGCGGCGAATACGGACTCGCGGATGGCGAGGATGTAGATGACCAGCCCCACGATCGACGTGAAGAAGACCACCAGGCCCCAGAGAAAGCCGCTGGCCCCACGACGATTGGCGTCGAAGGCGACCCGGAGGGCCAGGACCAGTTGCAGCAGCCAGCCGAGGGACCCGAAGCCAAACAGGAGGGGGAAGATCCGCGCGGGTCGGCCGAACAGCGCCGCACCGTGATGATCCATCCCCCTCGCGGCGCGCAGCCATAGAGCCCCAGGGGCCCGTGCAGAGTCCAGAACATCGGGACCAGCAGCCAGAACAGGGCCACGGGCACGACGACCCACAGCAGCATGCGAGATCCGTAGATCGAGCAGGGAGGGCCGCAATCCCAGCTCCGCCACGAGTTGCTCGTTGATCTCGCGAAAGAGGGCCGGCGCTTCCTGTTCGAGTTCCGTCAGGGCATTGAACAGGGCGAGTTGGCGCTCGTAGCAGGCCTTCTCCGGAGAAGGTGGAGCACTGTCATCGAAGGCCGACCAGACCGGGATGAAGCGCCAGGGGGGATCCCCCTCCCCTTGATCATCCCCTGGAACATGTGGCGGAAGAGCTGGCGATCCCCATCGCCGAGAGTCGCTTCCGACGGTCGGGAGCGCCGCACCGCGGCAGCGCAGGTCCTTTCCCTTCTCACCTCCTCCAGAGGACTCCAGGGCATTTCGAACAGCGACGATGTAGAACGCCAGCCGTGTCGGCGGGAGGGCCTGCCCCTCGCCGACCGCCGCCGGCAGGTCCTCCAGCCCAGGCTCTTGCGCCGCCACTGCGATCCGGGCCCGGTAGGACTCACGATCGGGATGCTCCTCGAAGACGACCCCCTGCTCGCGTTCCATGTAGAAGGTCAGTGCGAGCAGCAATTCGTCCGGGTCGAGGGCCACCCGTCGGACCCGCCCGCAAATAGATCGCCCCGCCTGAATCCGTGGCAGGACTCGCCGTGAACAGGCGGCCGCCGTCGTCGATGCCGATGTAGGGGGCTGGTGACAGGGCCACAGAAGAGACCAGGCAAGCCAGAACGCAACAGGCAGAGAGCAGAGTCTTCATCACGGGCCCCCCTCCCCCCCCGATGCTTTCACAGAACGCTGTGAACGAGAAGTCCCGAATTGCCATTCTTCCTTCCTTCATTTCTGAGAGAGAAAAGGCGCGCGATGGAAACCGCGCCCCCTTGCGTTCCGCCCCCCTCAGCGCTGCAGGAACTCCCTCAGGCAACCCAGCGCCGGATCGCGATCGATCCGCAGGGAGTTGTGGGTAGCCCCGGGAACCGGGCACCAGCGCTTGTCTTTCGAGCCGGCCGCGTCGAAGAGACGACGGCCGAACACCGGAGGCACGATGCGATCTTCGCCGGCGTGCAGGGCCAGCAGCGGGGCGCGAAGATCGCCAATGCGATCGATGGGCTGGGGGCGCCGCGCGGCCAGGGCAGGGTCCGGGCGAACGCGCAGCAGCCAGCGCAAGTACCAGGGCGCCATCTTCCGCCAGGAGGGAATCACATCGGAGGCGGCGCTGGGCGCTCCTTCGAGAATCAGCCCCGCCACCGGGCGGGAGACGGCGGTCTCGATAGCTGCCAGCGACCCAATGGAGCGACCGTAGATCACCGGAAGCCCGGCGCCTTCCGGCTGGACTTCTTCCAGGTGGTCGTAGATGACGGCGCCATCGTAGGCGATCGTCCCCAGGGTGGCCCTGCCGTCACTGAATCCATACCCCCGGTAGTCGAAGGCCAGCACGTTGACGTCCAGGTTGTCGGCCATCCAGTGCAGGCGCCAGGCGATGCGCAGAAGACTCTCCTGGTTGCCGGGAAAGTAGATCAGCGTGCGCAGGTTGCCCGGACGCTCGAGGTACCATCCACGCAGGGCCCGGCCTGCGGCGCCTCCCGGCAGGGGTAACTCCACGTTGCGCCGCGTGACGGCCTCGGCCAGCGGGGGGAGAGGCGGGCTCGGAGGCAGGAGCAGGTCGCTTTCCCGCACCCTGCGGGTGCGGGAGAGCGAGAGCAGGGCCGGCACGACTCCGAACAGCCTGCGGAACACCAGGGTCTACCCGCCGTCCTCGACCTCGAGGCGGCGGTCGATGACCATCTCGGCCTTGACCTTCTCGACGCCCCGCACGCGACGGGCCACCTTCACCGCCCGCCGCATCTCCTTCTTCGAGCGGACGTAGCCGCGCAGGGTGATGACGCCCAGGTGGGCATGGACCTTGACCCGCAGGGCGGAGACCTCGCGGTCGGCCGCGAGGGCGGCCTTCACCCGGGCCACCAGTGCCGCATCAGTGACCACATCTCTGGCATCCCGGTCCTTGTCGGCTGCGGCGGCGCCGGCCACCGCGCCGCCGCCGGCACCCACGGCGATCCAGATGCAACCCGTCGCCGGCAGGGCTATGCCGGCCAGCCCGAGGGCCACAGCGAGCACGAGACAGGAAGCAGCGTTGTATCGACGCACGAAAGCACTCCTTGGGTTCGGTCACGTCCGGGCGCCCATCATACCGGGCTCCGCTTCTCCCGGCAGTGGGAGACCCGGCTTGTTCCCGGCTCCCGCCGGAGGTTGCCCGGCGCGACAATCGCAGCCACCCGCCCGGGAAGGCGGCGGGCCCGGTCCGGTCACCGGCACCCGGACCAGAACGTGTCCAGCCGGTTGGAGGAAACCCTGTGAAACGATGGCCCCTGATCCCGATGCTGCTTCTTGGCGCGCTGATCCCGCCCCTGGCGGGAGCCGCCACCGTCTCCACCGATCTCTACCTGGCCGATGCCGAGCTGCGTGTCGACCGCGCGGGGCGGGTCGTCCTGCTGATCGACCGCGTCGACCGCGGAGAGCCCGGCCAGGTCGACATGGCCCTGGTCTACGAGCCCCAACAACCGCTGCCGCCGATGGCGCCTCGCCGCTGGAAGGATGTTGCGATCGAAGATACGCGAACCCTCCACGGCCGGTCGATGCAGATCGCCTCCGCAACGGCTCCACCGGTTCGGCTGCGGCTCGAGGTGGCCGCGCAACGCGGAACGGTCACCGAGCGGCGCCGCATCGACGAGCAGATCATCGACCTGCGGGGCGGCGTGGCCTTGCTGGAGGTCGGCGGCCGCCTGTTGCGCGACCGGGGCGGCGAGCTGGAACCGCCTCCCGGCTTCGCCGAGGCTGAAACCGCCCACCTGGTCACCTCCCGAGGCCTCCCCGGCAGCGCCCCCCAGGCCGTCGGGGGATCCTGCGGCTCCGGCGCATCGAGCTGCAGCGTCAACTGCCGGGGGAACATCCTCGGCCTGAGCATCGGCGACGACTGCGCGATTCAGTGCAAGAAGGGCTTTTCGGCCTGTTGCGAATGCACCGGATGGCTGGGCGAGCACGCCTCGTGCACCTGCACTCTCGATCAGAGCGCAGGGGACGAGCTCTCCCCCGAAATCGGTGGCGGAGATGAGGGAAGCCGGTAGTCCGCCTCTTTCAGGCTCCAGGCCCCGTCGCGCTCCGGCCGGCGGGGCCTCCTTTTTCCCCGAGCCTCCGGCAGGGTATGCTGACTGGCGCGAACACACGAGGAGCCCTCCATGAACGACGCCCCCTTCAACCTTTCCATCGACGACCGGCGCCTGGCCGAGCGTTCCCGTGCCCACCTCGAGCGCGTCGTCGCCATCGACAGCCAGAGCGACGAGAATTCCGCGAGCATCCCCAGTACTCCCGGCCAGAAGGAGCTGGCGGACTTCGTCGGTGAGTTCTTCGAGCGCCAGGGGGCCCGGGTGGAGCGAGACGATTACGCCAACGTGATCGCCACCATCGAGGGTCGGGGAGTCGGTGCGGCGAAACCGCCGGTGGCGATGATGGTCCACCTCGACACATCCAAAGGGACCGCCAACCCACCCCGACTCGAGATGATCGAGGCCTGGGATGGCTCGCGCATTCCCTTCCCCGCCAACGACCGCCTGTGGGTCGACGTGGAGACCTATCCCGCGACCCGGGAGTACCTGGGCCACGATATCCTCTTCGGACCCGGCACGGCTCCGGTGGGCCTCGACGACAAGCTGGGCCTGGCTCACCTGATGAGCCTGGTGGAGGTGCTCGCCGAGCATCCCGACCTGCCCCATCCGCCCCTGGTGCTGATCGGCCGGCCCGACGAGGAGATCGGTCGTCACGCTGCGGTGGAGAGTCTCTCCAGGCTGCTGGCCGAGCGGGGAGTGACCTTCGGCTTCACCATCGACGGCTTCCTGCCCTACGAGGCCAACGTCGCCAATTTCAACGCATCCCAGGCCGGCGTGACGTTCCCTCCCACCGCCCTGCCCGGCGCCCCCGTCACAGGCCGGCTGATTCCCGTGACGATCCACGGCGTGACGACCCACGGCTGCACCGCGCGGGAAGAAGGCTATCGCTCGGCGACCCGCCTGGGCACCGAAGTGCTCACCCGCCTCGAAGACGCCGGCCTGGTACCCGCCAAGGTGGCTCCGGTGAGTTTCGTCACCAGCGACGAACGGGAATGCAACGCTGAACTCGGCTTCCTCGTGGCCGACGCCGAGGCCGAAGCCGCGCTGTCCGCCGCCCTGGAGGCCGTTGTCACGCCACACCAGCGGCGCGGGGCAAGCTGGTCGGTGAGTCCGGCCCGGCCGGCTCCCGCCAGCGTCGATGGCGCCACCCTGCAGATGCTCCATTTCGTGGGCGATTTCATCGCCTCCGACCCCGGCTTCGTGCTGCTTTCCGAAGACTCTTCCGACGACGAGGGGTACTCGAATCCTTACCGCGCCTTGCCCCTGGACACCGGCGGCCTGCGTCTCGACGTGCGCCTGCGCGACTTCAGCGAAGAGGGATTGCGCCGGCGCGAAGAGCATGTCTCCCGCCTCGCCGCCGAGCGCAGCCTGGACTGTACCGTCACACAGCAGTACGTGAACATGGCCCCGCGCATGAAGGACCATCCCTACCTGGTCGACCTGCCCCGCCGCGCGGCGGCGCTGGTGGGCGCCGAGGTGCGGGTGCGACCGATTCGGGGCGGCACGGGAGTCGATCCCTTCCTCGACCAGGGTATTCCCATCGCCAACCTGGGCACCGGTTACTTCGCCCTGGAAAGCGAGAAAGAGTTCACCTCGATGCAGTACCTGGCCGGACATTGCCGCTGGCTCGCCGCCCTGTTGCAAGTCATCGCCACGAGCTGAATGGCCCCGCACGGCCGCACACCGCGCCACCTTCGGCCCCGGCCAGCCACCCACTCCCGCAGCCGCTTTCGCGCGAGGCACCGCGCTTGCGGGGAAGCCGGCACACCCGACGGGACTCGTCGTCTTCCCGGTGCGACTTCGTTCCGTCGGGTGCACGGACCTTGACTAATCGCGCTACTCACACCGAACCGATGGATCGACGGACTGCCAGGCCGAAGTTCCACGGATGAACGACCAGAACGCGCCACCCATTCAAGTGTTTTGGCGACCTCAGTCCGTCACGGTACCGGGTAAAGAGTCTCTGGCCGGCAGTTTTCCCCGAGCAAGTCGAACGCCCGTCGCTGAAAGGTTTCGGGGCAAGTCGTCTGCTCGAAGGTCACGGTCGACTTGCGACGTCGCTGGTCACCTTCCGGCCCCTCCTCAACGAAAAGGAGGCGGGCAAGGGCGCGGGTCATGTGCCACCCGACGTAGCAGGCCAGCATGCCAAGGAAGACGTGGGCACGCACACGCTCCTCGAGACGATGGTGAATCGGACGAATCCTGAGATCGATCGTCTTCATCGCGCGAAAAGCATGACCAGCATGTGACAAGCTCTTGCAGGCGCGCACCATCATTTTTGAGCGTGGCAAACCCAACCTGACCCACCCGGCAACCGGACACTGACCCACCGGGGGTGGGGGAAGACTCGCCCTCATCGATGCGGAGCTGTGGTGTGCAGGAAACACCCCCACGGGCGTGGGGAAGACCCTGGCCACGATCCCGACCGGGGAGCAGGCCCGGTTCATGGACAAGCAGGGCCACGTCGGACTGCACGGGATCAACGCGATCCGACTGGCGATCTTCATTCGCACCTTCGGCGACGACTACGGCGAGCGAGTCCTCCGGGCCATGCTCGAGAGCCCAGGAGAGGCCAAGAAGAACCTTGAACGGGCCATGTTCACGGCCCTCCCGCGGCTCGCCAAGCTCCGGGGCGTCATTGACCAGAACGGTCTCGACCCGTCCTTCGACATCACTTGGGACATCGCGGCCGCCATCGACGTATACCAGCGCCTGAGGCGGAACGGAACGCTGGTCTCCGACTACCTGGCCCAGCAATCGCTCACGGATCGCGAGTTGTCTCCGTTCCAGGAGCAGCTCCTGTCGATGATCGACGCCAATGCCCGTCGCGGCTCCCAGATAGGCAAGGCCTTCGACGCCTACGTCAACGAGGCTCTCAAGCAGCCGCCCCCAGGGCAGGGGAGCCTCGGGCTGATCGGGCCCCCAACAAAGGAGCAGATCTGGGAGAGCGCCACCGCATCCGTCGACCTCGATGAGCCCACCGGCGCTCTTTTCCAGGACTCCGCGATCCCGCCGATGCCGCAGAAGCCGCCGGCCGATGGCCGCACAGTGGAGGACTTGCGCGCGTACGGGAAGCCGCTCAACGAGTGGCTGACTGCCGTGGTCGAGGCTGGCGAGGTGCGTTTCGAGCTGGACCGGTCTGACGGATCTGGCACTGTCATCGTGCATCGCACGATCGACCCGGAGTCGGAGGGCGGCCCCTGGCGCATGACATGGATCGCGCCGGACTCGGGGCCGACTGGGCACATGGTCTTCCGCTCGTACAGGGAGGCCGTGCGGGAAGCTGCGTATGAAGGGGACATCTCTCAACGGCGGGTGGCCAGGAAGGAGCTTGCCCAGGACCAGCGACCGGCGCCGTTCCTGGACGTGGACGCGATCCTGGCGATGGGCGACGAGCAGGCCGTCGGGGCGATCCAAGAGGCGATCGGGGCCACGCACGGGCAGGCCCTGGAGGCGTGGTCTGGAGCTACGCCCCAGCAGAGGCAAGAGCTGGTAGAGGTTTACCCCAGCGTTGCAAAACCACGCTTCCACTTTCCCGCCTCGAGCTGGCGTAGAGGTGGGTTCTCGCCCAGATAGCGGATCTCCACCGCTGGTCCGGGAACTTCACCGCTCGTGAACTCTGGAACCAGATGGATACCTGCCGTCATTCGCCAGATACGACCCATCAACAGTCGTTCCCGGAGAATCCAGAGCCTAGTTTCTGCAACTGCGGAGTTTACTCACAGGCGCTAGCGGACCAGGAGTCTTACGGCGCGGCTGTCGATGGCCTGGCTTCCGCCGTCGGCGACCGGGTGAAGATGGCGCGCATCAAGACAATCTCGCGTGTGCTTCGCAAGGCGAACGCCGACTACGCTGGGAGCGTGGTCCACGTGATGGACGTACTCCACTCGACGGTCGTGGTCGAGTCTGTCGATGCCGCGTACGCGGCAGGAGAACTGATCCGGGCGGAGTTGTCAGTCGCCAATACCGGCGACAAGGAGCGGTTCAAAGACCGCATCACGAATCCGACTCCGGCCGGCCACATGAACATCCTGACCAACGTGGTCCTGCCGAGTAGGATCATCGCGGAGATCCAGGTCAATCATCCGAGGATGCAGGCTGCGAAGGACCAGGCCCACAGCCTCTATGCCCAGCAGCAGGAGGCCGAAGGCCGTGGGGACATGGAAGAGGCTGATCGGCTGCTCGCTGAACAGCGGTCGATCTACGTTCCGGCCGGCGAGGAGTTCCTTGCGGCGCGCTCTGACATTGACTTGACAGAAGCGTCGACCAGGCTGCGCCAGTCGCTCTCGTCGATCGGATCGGGGAGGGACCCTGAAACCCTGTCGGTCGGACGCAGCTCGCCGCCGAACGCGGAAAACCGCCCTTCGCCGGGGATGGCCACGATGGGCGCGCCCTCGGAATCGAAGAATCGCGTGCCCTCGGGGAAGACTTCTGGGATGGGGCGTGGCTCAGACATGGATGCCACCTCCACCGAAAATTTACAGCCGTCCACGCAGGATGACAAGGGCACCGAGGGGGATGGATTCGACATGTTC